>NZ_JBEXGU010000048.1:0-57674 GCF_040607515.1 Streptosporangium sp. NPDC005286
ATCGCGTCGTCGAGCACCCGGGAGAGTTCCCCGGTGAGCGCGGCCCCCTGATAGGCGGCGGTGCCGACATTGCCGACGGTGACCGTGTACGCGTGCGAGGCGTAGAAGGCCAGGCACTCCTCGTAGGAGGGCAGAAGACCAGCTGCGCGCGCCTCGGCGAGGGTGGGCGCCGCGGCGTCCTTGGGCGACAGGAGCGGTTCGACGTCCACCGGCCAGGTGATGCCCAGTTCGGGATCGAGTGGGTGGATGCCGCGCTCCCTGGTCGGGTTGTAGCCCTCCGAACACAGGTAGATCACGGTCGCGTCGTCCGTCAGCGCGAGCAGGCCGTGCCCCAGTCCTTCGGACAGGAACACTCCCCGGTGGTCCTCGTCGTCCAGGCGCACCATCTCCCACTGGCCGAACCTCGGTGAGCCGACGCGGATGTCCACGATCACGTCCAGCATCGCCCCTCGCACGCACTTGACGTACTTCGCCTGGCCCGGTGGCACGTCGGCGACGTGAATCCCGCGCAGGGTGCCCCGGCGTGAAACAGAGCAGTTGGCCTGGGAGAGCCGCAGCCGCCGTCCGGTGACCGCATGGAACTCCTCCTCGCGGAACCATTCGTGGAGACCTCCCCGATCGTCGATGTGGATTTTCGGGTCGTCAATCCATGCGCCTTCGATTTTCAGTGGCTGCATCTCGACTGCTCCTGATCCCGGCCGTTTACCGGACCGTGTAGAACGTGCTGTGGCCTTTTCCACCACGATCCAATGCTGACGGCAGACGGTCCGATTCGGGTGTCCCGCCGACGGTCGTGATACCAAAGTCGACGCGGCTCATACTTTAGTCGGAAAGCAGGCTCCGCATCGGCGACTTCGGTTGATACGGGAGATGCCGACGACCGATTCCCGCCGCCACGATCGGCCTTAATGTTGAATCGTGCGTAAATCCTTACAGCTCATCGGGTTCATCATGATCCTCGAAGGCGTAAGCGGGGCCATCGACCAGATCGCCGTCCAGCCCATCCTCGGCGCGGTGCTCAACTTCTTCAACCGCGTCGTCGTCAATAACGTGGCCTTCCTCGAAGGTTACGAGATCTACGCGAACTTGATCCTGGCGGTTCTCGGGATTGTCGTGATCATTGCCGCGGAAAGGGCTCCGGCGTCCTAACGCCCCGCGCTCTCCGTCCCACCCATTCAATACCGGGATATCAGCAGAGGCCATGAACGAACTGTCACGACCATTACACACCTGTCCGAGGAGCCGGAAATGAAGAACTCGACGGCGGTGCTGGCGGAGGAGACGGGTGAGCCCATCGCCGCCCGCGCGGAGAACATCTCCAAGCGGTACAGCACCGGAGACACGGCGGTGGCGGCCCTCGACGGCGTGTCGCTGAACATCCCGCGCGGCCAGTTCGCCGGCATCATGGGGCCGTCCGGTTCCGGCAAGTCCACCCTCATGCACTGCATGGCGGGGCTGGACAGCGTGGACTCCGGGCGGGTGTTCGTCGGCGACCAGGACGTGACGGACCTGAACGAGAAGCAGCTCACCCGGCTGCGCCGGGACCGGATCGGCTTCATCTTCCAGTCCTTCAACCTGCTGCCCACCCTGACGGCGTTGGAGAACATCGTCCTGCCGATCCGGCTGGCCGGCCGCACGCCCGATCAGGAATGGCTGGACTCCGTGATCGAGACCACCGGCCTGCGCGAGCGGCTGGACCACCGTCCGAACCAGCTCTCCGGCGGCCAGCAGCAGCGGGTGGCGTGCGCGCGGGCGCTCGCCGGCAAGCCGGACGTCATCTTCGCGGACGAGCCCACCGGTAACCTCGACTCCCGGTCCGGCGCCGAGGTGCTGGGCTTCCTGCAGAAGTCGGTACGGCAGACCGGCCAGACCATCGTCATGGTCACCCACGACCCGGTGGCGGCCTCGTACACCGATCACGTGATCTTCCTGTCCGACGGCCGCGTCGTCGACCGGATGCCGGAACCCACCGCGGAGAAGGTCCTGGAGCGGCTGAAGAGGTTCGAACCCGCGAGGGCGAGCACCACGGCCCCCGGCAGGCAGGGGCGGATCTGATGCTCGCGAAACTCACGTTGCGCAATCTCCTGGCGCACCGGGTCCGGCTACTGCTCTCCGTGCTCGCGGTGACGCTCGGGGTCTCCTTCGTCGCGGGCACAATGATCTTCCGGGACACCGCCACCCAGAGCTTCGACCCGATCTTCGCGGGGCGGACCGAGACCACGACCGTGGTCGTCCGGCCCAAACCGGCCGAGGGTGAGAACGCGACACCGGCCACGATACCGGCCTCCCTGGTCGGCACGCTGCAGCAGAGCGTGCCCGGCGCCGCGGAACTCAGGGGACAGTACGACGGGTACGCGGCGCTCGTCCGCCAGGACGGGCGGATCGTCGGCGAGGACCGCGCGGCGCACCTGGGCGCGGCGTACCTGAAGCGACCAGGCGCGGGCCTGCGGATACTCTCCGGCCGGGAGCCCTCGGCGGCCGACGACGTCGTCGTCGAGGAGCGCACCGCGGCCGAGGGGCAGCTCAAGGTCGGCGACCCGGTCAGCGTGGTGACCGCGCGGGCGACGAAGTCCATGCGCGTCGCCGGCGTCTTCAGGGCGGTCAACGACCAGGTCGGTCGTGCCGCCACCTACGTGATGTTCGCCCCGGAGACCGCGCAGGCCCTGCTGACCGGCCCCGGGCAGTACTCGGCGATCTTCGTACGGCCGCGCGAGGGTGTCTCGCAGCAGCAGCTTCTCCAGCAGGTCGGCGCGGCACTCCCGGCGCAGTACGAGGCCAAGACCGGCGCGGACGAGGTCGAGGAGGTCAAGTCCCAGCTGAGCTCGCTCTTCGAGCTGATCAGCCGGTTCCTGCTGGTGTTCGCCGGGGTGGCGGTCTTCATCGGATCGTTCATCATCCTCAACACGTTCACCATGCTGGTCGTGCAGCGGATCCGGGAGCTCGCGCTGCTCCGGGCGATGGGCGCGAGCCGCGCCCAGGTGACCCGGGCGGTTCTCGGCGAGGCACTCGGGATCGGCTTCCTCGGCTCGACCCTGGGCCTGCTCACCGGCGTGGGACTGTCCTACGGGCTCAGGCTGCTGTTCGAGCGGTTCACCGGCGGCACCCAGGTTCCGCTGCGCACGCCGGTGGTCGGGCTCTCGACCGTGATCTGGGCGTACGCGGTCGGCATGCTCGTCACCCTGCTGGCCGCCTACCTGCCGACGCGCCGCGCGGCGAAGATCCCGCCGGTCGCGGCGATGCGCGACGACGTGGCGCTCACCCGCCGTTCGATGACCCTCCGTCTCGTCGCCGGCGTCGTCATGGCACTGCTGGGCGCGGGAGCGCTGGCCGCGGGCCTGGCGACCGGGAAGGCGGAGGGCGCGGCCCTGGTGATCGGCGGCGGTCTGCTGACGTTGCTCGCCCTGACGATGCTCAGCCCGTTCCTGAGCCGGCCGGTCATCGCGCTGCTCGGCTGGCCGATCTCCCGGCTCGGCGGCACGGTCGGGCGGCTGAGCCGGGAGAACGCCCGGCGGGATCCCCGCCGTACCGCGGCCACGGCGTCGGCGCTGATGGTCGGGCTCGCGCTCGTCTCGGTGGCGACGGTGGTGGCCGGCTCGATGAGCGCGTCCGCCGACCAGAGGATCGCGCGTCAGTTCGGCGCCGACCTCTCCCTGGACCCGCGCGGTCTCACCGGTTTCAGCCAGGAGACGGTGGACCGGGTGGCCGTCGCCCCGGGTGTGCGCGGCGTCACCGCGGTCCGGCACGGGACGATGGGGATCGCCGGCGGGCAGGTGCCCGTCCTGGTCGCCGACCCGGTCGCGCTGGCGGGTCCGGCCAACCTGAAGATCGAGGACGGCACCGGCACCCTGGCCGCCGACGGGCTGCTCGTGCAGAGCGCACTCGCCGCGGAGCGTGGCTGGAAGGTGGGCAGCACCGTCACGGGCCGGTACCCGGACCGGTCCACCGCGACCCTGCGGGTGAGCGGCCTCTTCGCCGCCAACGAGGTCCTGGGCATGTCCTTCGTCGTGAGCCCGGCCGGTTACCAGGCGCACGCTCCGGCCGGTCTGATCCAGAAGGCGTTCGTCGACCTCGACGACGGTGGCGAGGAGCAGGCCCTCGCGGCCGTGCGGTCGGCGCTGCGCGCCTACCCGAACGTCGAGCTGAAGGATCGCGAGGCCGTACGGGCCGACGCCCGCCAGGAGATCGATCAGGTGCTGAACCTGATCGTGGTCCTGCTGGTGCTCTCGATCGCCATCGCCGCGCTGGGCATCGTGAACACGTTGAGCCTGTCGGTGATGGAGCGGACCCGCGAGATCGGGCTGCTCCGAGCCGTCGGGATGAGCCGCGGCCAGACCCGATCCATGATCAGCTACGAGTCGGTGATGGTGTCGCTGTTCGGTGCCGTGGCCGGTCTGGCTTTCGGGACCGTGCTCGGCTGGGCGGTGCAGCGGGTGATGGTGGCCGATGGCGTCGAGGTACTCGACATCCCGTACGGCCGGCTCGGGCTCTACCTGCTCAGCGCCGTCCTGATCGGTGTCGTGGCGGCGATCTGGCCGGCCCGGCGGGCCTCGCGGATGAACGTCCTGCGGGCCATCCAGCACCAGTGAGCCGCCGATGTGTTGTGACACGACCGACCTCTGCCGGGGGCGTACGGCGACGCTCCCTGATGTCCTAGGGTGACGACATGGCCGAGATCTCCGTTCCGGACGGATCATGGACGTTCGACAGTGAAATCCTCAGGATCGTGCCAGGCGGGGACAGCGACGTCCACGAACTGCGCAAGACGCTCGGCGAGCTGGAGATCCCCCTCGCGGCGATCTCCGGAGCGTCGTTCGAGCCCTCGCGCAAGGGCGGCAACCTGCAACTCCGCCTGCGGCCCGGAGCCGATCCGCTGACCGACGTGGTCACCGGGCGGCTGTCGGGATCCGCCGACCCGTACCGGCTGACCGTCCCCAAGGGGCGCACCGGAGCCGCCGAGTACTTCACCGACGAGGTGCGCACCCACCTGATGCTGGAGCAGGTGCCGAGCGGTCCCTGCGAGTCGTTCCTGCTGCCCGGCCCCGCCGTACCGGTCTCGGCCTCGGCGGGCGACGGCACGGTGAACTTCGACGGTGAGCGGATTCGCCTGGAGTGGAGCCTGTTCGCCAAATCGGTCAAGGAGGCGGCGGGTCCGCAGACGTTCCCGCTGCGGGATGTGGAGGGTGTGGAGTGGGCCCCGCAGACCGGCGTCGGCTACGGCCGTCTCCGCTTCCGGCTCAGGGGCGCCGCCCCCGCCGTGGCACCGGAGAAGGACCTGCACTGCCTGGCCTGGAGCATGCAGCGGTACGGCGGCTCGACCGTCCTGGTCGCCGCCGCCGTGCTGGCCCGGCTGGCGCCCCGTACCGAGGAGCCGCCCGCGCTGCCGCCGAGCCGGCCGGATGATCGGCGGCAGCGCCTGGCCGAACTGGAGGATCACGACGCCCTGGTGCGCCGCCTGGCCGAGCTCGGCGATCTGCACCGCTCCGGTGTGCTCACCGACGAGGAGTTCAGCTCGGCCAAGCGGTCGCTGCTGCGCCGGATGGAGCTCTAGCCAGGGACCCCGGCCCCCTCCTGGGTGACCTCCCGCGCGAACTTCTCCAGTGCCAGGACCATCCAGTTGACCAGATCGCAGTTGTGCTTGCGCGCGGCGAACTCCCAGCGTTCGAGTTGTTCCTGGCTCGGGCTCAGCTGCAGCTTCACGGCGAGCCCGGAGCCGCCCGAGGTCTCGCCGTCCCCCCCGTCACCGCCCGTCGGCGGGCTCGGTGCCTCGCCCTCCCCGTTTCTCAGGGCGGCCGCCTGCCTGAGCTCCTTGCGCAGGCGGTTCCTGGACCAGGCGTGCTGCTCGGCGCGCTGTAGCCACAGATCCTGTTCGGGCACGCTCAGCGCCGCCACCTCCGCGTGGTGGGCGAAGCTCAGCTTGTCCCTGCGCCGGGGCAGGCCGAAGCGGCGGGCCACCCAGGCGTAGTTGCGCAACGTCTGGTAGTCCAGCGACGTCCGCTCGATGGCCGTCCGGTAGCGGTCGGCGTACTGCTTCTCCCCGTAGACCAGCCAGTCGCCCAGCCACCACGCGGAGGAGTCGGCGATGAGGGAGAGCTGGCGGCCGATGCTCTCCCAGTTGGCGAACGGGATCTGGGTCGGAAACTGCAGGCCGGTTCTTCTCGGTATCACCGTCCGGTCGAGCCCGAGACGGCGGTTGATCCCATTCTCCTGAGACAGGACTTGTGTCACGCGGCTCTCGCCGCCTTTCTTTCCCCGAACGAGAGGCTCGCTCATCGTTTTCCTTCCTTCCCCGTATCACTGCTCTTCGAATCAGCACGGCGTGAACGGCCGAATCGTGATCGCTCCGCGTGCGCGGAGCCAGGCCACGAACGTGCGCAGCTCGAATAGGTGCCGCGGCGCCGGCCGTCTTCTTCTGGCCGGCCGCCAGGTGTTCAGCGGCGTGCGTCGGTATCGGTCAAGCCAAGGCCGGCCTCGGCAACACTCGCGTCCCTGGGCTGACGGGCGACACGTGCCATCGCCTGCCAAACGGAGCCGGGAAGGACGCGCAATCGGTGTGGAAGAGCCATTGGAAGCGTCGCGTCCCCGAACGCGAACGGCCGATCCAGCGGTCTCAGGTACATGACGAGGCAGGCGAACATCGCCAGGGCGAAGCTTCCCAGCCCCATGAGCAGCCCGATGAGGGTGTGCAGGGTGAGACCGGCCACCAACAGGTACGGTCGGACGGCGCGCCGCGACACCAGCCCCATGACCAGGGCGAACTCGATCGCCACCGGTCCCCAGGTGAGCAGCGTGACGCCGACCGGTGAGACGCGCAGAGGTTCGAGAACCCCCGCCGCCCAGCCGGGACTACCGAACAGCGGATCGCTGAGCCAGTAGTACAGGGCGGTACCGTCGGCCCATTCCTCCCGGCCCAGCTTCGCCACCGAGGCCTGCAGGTAGATGCCCGCGACCTGGACACGGATGACGAGCAGGGCCGACCACGCGACCAGTGAGACGACCGGGTCACCGACGGCCTGGGGGCGTCCCCAGTGCCAGGCGCGTCCGTCGGTCAGCGCGATCGGCAGGAGCAGGAGGGTGAGCACCGCGGCGACCTGGTCCCCGCCGTCGGGGATCGTCGCGGACGCCTGGAAGCTCACGGCCACCCACCAGTGCGGCAGCGCGGTGAACCGCGGCCGCCACCCGGAGGCGGCGACGGCGAGGACCGCGATGGCCACCAGGTGCGCCCGGTCGGCGTCGACGACGCAGAACAGGCCGTAGGCGGCGACGCCGTCACAGTACGGATAGCCGGGAACGCCCTGCGCGGGCCTGAAGAGCGAGGAGGTCTCGCTGGCGAGCAGCGTGGTCAGGGTGCAGAGGGCGAGAAGGGTCCTTGCGAGCCCGTACACGTTCGTCCATGGGCTCGTCTCGGCGATCCCTCGCGCCTTCGCGCCGAGTCCACTCAGCATGCGACCTCCAATCGCACCACCGAGACCGGCATGTGGGTGTGTGCCGCGGCGTCCGCCCAGGCCCACGGCAGTGGCTTCTGCCGTGTCACCTCAAGCGTTCCGCAGAGGATCGGATCGGGAGAGGGGTTGCGCACCGGCACCGCCGCACCGGGCAGTCCGAGGCATCCGGTCACCTCGCTCCGGCAGTCGCGCCACCGGTCGGCGGGTACCGCCGCGAGCAGGATGCCGCGTTCGACCCCCTCGGCGCGGGAGCGTCGGTCAAACCCCCACAGGTTGTGCGGCTCGGCGTGCGGCCCGAGCGTGGCGGGCTGCCACGCTCCGGTGGCGGACGCGCGCCACACGGTCTCCCTCGGTTCGCGGGCGGACTTGGTGAAGAACGCCCACCCCTGGGGAGCGACCAGCCGTGCCGCCTCGCTCACCGTTCGCTGCGCGGGCAGTCGGAGGGCGGCACTGGGCAGTTGGCCGATGACGACATAGAGGATCAGGGCGGTCCAGCCGAGGCCGAGTGCGACCGTGGAGACGCCCAGCCTGACGTCGGCGTTCACCGGACAAGGGTCTTCGCCACGTCGTCGACCCAGCGTTCCTGGGCCAGAACGGTGCCGCCCTCGGAGACGACGCTCCAGATCCGGTTGGTGTTCCAGATGGTGTTGGTCTGCTTGAGCAGCGTGGAATCGACCACGATGAAGGAGTAGGCGACGTTGGGAGCGGACGCGGGATCGCTGTCGCCGACCGGCACCTTCGCGGCCAGCGCGCCGGCGGAGGACGCGGCCTGCTCGATGCGGATCCGGTCGCCGCTGGTGATCGCGGTCTCGAAGGCGGTGAAGAAACCCGGATCGGCGCGCTTTATCTGGGCGACCAGCTGCTGGGCCCTGGCTGCGGGCCAGGCCCCGGTCGAGGATGGGGCACGCAGGTCCGGATATATTTCCGCCACCTGACCCTGCCCCAGGAAAAGTCCCTGGAACAGGGCTTCCCCGTCATAACGTCTGACCTCTGTGGCCCCCAGCGCACTGGAGGCGCCCAGGAGACCTATAGCGCACAATAAGCCTATAGATAACTGTCTATGCTGCATTGGCACCCCGTAACAACCTGCATCAGGCAAGACGGAAGTTATCCTATAATTTCTATAACAAGCAGTAAAGGGGCCGATAGCCTGACCAGACGCCATACCACCTTTTTGCCTACGGCGGAGGCGCCCGACCTTGAGACCTTATGCAGCTGAACATCGACCCTAACTCCGCAGTCCCTCTTTTTGACCAGATCGCCCAAGGCCTGCGGCGCGAGCTGATCACAGGAACGTTGCAGCCCGGTGACCATCTGCCTCCCGCCAAGACTCTGGCGGCGAGCCTGCAGGTGAACCTGCACACGGTGCTGCGTGCTTACGCGCTACTCCGCGACGAGGGCATGGTCGAGGTACGCCGCGGCAGGGGAACCGTGGTCATCGCCTCCGGGACGCGAAGTGGAGACCGGCGCCTGGACAGAGCGCTCGTGAGCCTCGTCGTCGAAGCGCGACGAGCCGGCGTCACGGAGAGTGCTCTGATGAATCTTGTGTTACACGCTTTCCGAAGCAACACAAGTTATGACACTATCTCGGACTGATCAAGGTAGTGTCATTTGTCTGCTTTTTGGACAAATGTTATAATAATGGGGGAAGCGTGCGATTCCAGGAGGAAGATAGGCGAGCAGCAATACGTTTCTTACTCATTGTGGTGCTCGCTCCTCTTAGCGTGTTCGTCTTGACGCTGGCGGTCCCCTTCCTCCTCAGCGAGCGTCTGCCCGACCCGGTGGCCGCCCACTTTACCGATGGGCACCCCGACGAGTCAGCCCCGCTGCAACCGCTGATCCGGGACATCCTGATAGTCGGCGCGAGCGCGTGGTCGATCCTGGCCCTGCTCGCCTACCTGCGGCCCGCGGGCTCGCTCGGGCGCAGGGCCGCCGCGGGCAGCGCCGTGGCCCTGCCCACCGCGCTGTGTCTCGCCGTGCTGCTGGGCACGGTGGGCGCCAACCTGGACGCCCCGACCTGGCGAGAGGCCACCACGTCGCCGGTCTCGGAGGCCATCACGATCGCCGGTGGAGCGCTGGTCTTCGTGTTCGGCGCGATCGCCGTGCATCCGCTGCGGCGGGGCCCGCGTGAGGCCGCCGACCTGCCGGCCGAGCCGGTCGTCGGCCGGGCCCGCTCCCGGCAGGGGCGTATGGTGTGGATCGGTCAGTCCCGCAATCCCGACCTGGTATGGAAGACGTTCACGGCCACCTGCATCATGGTCGTGCTCACGATCGCCGGTACGTACTGGATGGCCGTACCGGCCCTCCTGTCGCTGACCACGCTGCATCTGTGGGGCGGGATCGTCGCCTCCTTCGACGGAAAAGCGCTCTCGGTCCGGGGCCACATCCCGTTCGGCCTCATCCGGCGCATCCCGCTCAGCCGGATCGAGACCGCGGAGAGGATCGAGATCGATCCGCAGGAGTGGGGCTGGGGTTGGCGGCTGCACAGCATCAGACGGCACGCCATCGTGATACGTAAGGGCGAGGGGCTCCTGGTGGCGCTACGCGGGGGCGGCGAGTTCATCGTGACCGTCGACGACGCCGCCGGCGGCGCCGAGGAGATCAGGCGCGCCCTGCGTGGACGCCCCCCCACCTGCCCGGCCACCGCCCGGGGGATCACGACCCGCCACCTCTCCGGCGGGACCGGCGAGCTCCAGGAGAGGCGGAGGCCCCAGCGGCTGTGGCCCGCGACCGGGCTCAGAGCGACGGCTCACGACTTGCCATGCGACGCATGAACCATCCGGTGAGCGCGGAGCCGACGAGGATCACCAGCCCCGCGCCGATGCCGAGCCAGGTACGCCGGCCGAGACCGGGCTCGGTCCCCGGAGCACTCGTCATGCTGGACGTGGTGCCCTCGGCCGCGGCGCCGGCCGGGCGAAGCCCACTTCCTCCCTTCGAGGCCGTTGCCCATCGGTCGGGTCAGGAGGCCGGCACCGGCCGCGACCTCCCGGCCGAGAACGCCCCCATGCCGTACAGCAGCGGGTTTCCAGGACCGGCCTGCACGTTCACGACCCGGCCGAAGAGCACCGCGTGGTCGCCCACGATCAACGTCTCGGCCACCTGGCACTCGGCCACCGCGAAGGCGTCCTCGACCAGCCAGGGCAGCCCGGTGAGCGCCGTCCGTTGCCAGGCGACCTGATCGAAGCGGTCGGATTTCGGCGAGGCGAAGAGTTCCGCCGTGCTCTGGGCGCCGTCGTCGAGCAGGTTCACCGTGAACTCTCCCCGGCTGCTGACCGCGGCCAGCGTCCCGCTCCGGACGTCCAGGCAGACCAGTAGCGTCGGCGGGTCGAGCGTCACGCTGGTGAGCGAGTTGCAGGTCAGCCCGTGCGGCCGCTCGTCGTCGTCGATGGACGTGATGATCGTGACACCGGTGAAGTAGGAGCTCATGAAGCCGCGGAAGGCATCCGGCGTCACGAGGTGATGCCGGTCAGCCATTGATACCGGCCAGGTACTCGTAACAGCTGGGCAGCGCGGCGACCATCTCCTCGGCCTCCGACCTGATCCGGGCGAACTCGGCCAGGGCGTTGCCGGGGTCGAGGTGTTTCAAGGCCGGCGGCGGCGTACGGGGAAGGTTACCGAGACCGAGGTTCATCGCGTTCCACGAGTAGCTCTCGAATCCGTGGAAGTAGGGGTAGATGGTCTCCTCGTCCAGCAGTCGCGACTGGGCGAGGTCGAGTTTCTCCCGCAGCCCGGCGGGCATCGCGCGGGTCTTCGCCTCCTTCCAGTACGGCGTGTCGTCGCGCTGCGCGGACTTGTAGTGCAGGACGAGGAACTCCTTCACCCCGTCCACGGCGTGCGCGACCCGGGTGTTGTACGCCGCGATCTGGTCGCTGTCCCACCGCTCGTCGGGGAAGTGCTTGACGAGCTGCTCGATGCCGTGCTGGATGAAGAAGATGCCGGTGGACTCCAGCGGCTCGACGAACGCGCTGGAGAGACCGATCGCCACGCAGTTCTTGACCCACGACTCCCGGTTGCGGCCGATGCGCATCCGGATGTGGTTGGCCTGGAGGTCCTCCTGGCCGGGCGCGGCGGCCTGGCGCAGCTCCCGCTCGGCCTCCTCCGGGCTGATGAACTGGTCGGAGTAGACGTAGCCGGTGCCGTTGCGGCGGAACAGCGGGATGGTCCACATCCAGCCCGCGCTCATCGCGGTCGCCGTGGTGTACGGGCTCATGTCCGTGGCCTCTTCACGCGGCACCCGGAGCGCGACCGCGCGGTTGTTGGGCAGCACGTCCTCGAACGACTGGAACTCGGTGCCGAGCGTCTGGTTGATCAGCATGCCGCGGAAACCGGTGCAGTCGATGAAGAGGTCACCGGCGATCTCACCGTGGGCCGCGGTGTGCACGTGGCTGATCCAGCCGCGCTCGTCCTGCGCGACGTGCTGCACGTTGTCCAGGATGTGCCGGACACCGCGCTTGACGGAGAAGTCGGCCAGGTATCTGGCGACCTCGTCGGCGTCGAAGTGATAGGCGTACGGGAACTGGGCCCGCTGCTCGGCCAGGGTGGACCGGCCCAGCGGGCCGTCCAGCTCGGAGGCGAAGAGCGACCCGTCCCGCATCCGCGGCGAGCGCTTGGCCTCGCAGAGCGCCGAGGTGATGAAGCAGGAGCGGTCGAACGGCTTGCTGCGGTCGCCCAGTTCGAGCCACCAGTCGGCGATGGAGAACCCGTCCACCACGCGCAGCCGCTCGAACGGGTGGTAGAAGTACTCGCCCGCTCCGCTCCAGTTCTCGAAGCGGATGCCGAGCTTGTAGCCCCCGGCGCATTTCGGCAGCCAGTCGGCCTCGTCAAGACCGAGGTAGTCGAAGAAGTGCCGCACGGTGCTGAAGGTGGCCTCGCCGACGCCGATCCGCTTCACCTGGGGCGATTCCACCAGGGTCACGTCGATCCGGTCGCCGAACGCCGCCATCAGGTAGCTGGCCGTCATCCATCCGGCCGTACCACCGCCCACGATAACCACGGATCGGATCATTAAAGCTCCTCAACATTCGTTGGAAAGGCCGGATCTCGGCCCGGTCAGGCCAGCTCGTAGACGACGGAGTCGGCGGGGACCCGCACGACGCGGGCGTTCAGGAACCTCCAGCCGCTCTCCTCGAACACGCCCTCCCACTCGGCGAGCGTGGGCAGGTAGACGCCCATCAGGTCGTGGGCCGTCTCGAACGCCAGCGTGAACACGGGCTTGTCCCGGTCGGGGATGCCGGTGGTCCGCGCCGTGTCGCCGAGCAGGAACCTCCGGACGTTGGGGAACGCCTCGCGCAGCCGGCGCAGCGAGGCCACGCACCGCTCTCGCGGCCAGAAGTCGTGGCCCATCATGAAGCAGGTGAGCACCTCCACCTTCTCCAGGCGGGGGTCCGGGGCCAGGTCGCGCACGTCCGCCTCGATGAAGTCGAAGCGCCCGCCGAAGCCCTCGGCGGCCACGTTCTCCGCGGCGTCGCGGAGGGCGTCGGGCGCGATGTCGATCCCGATGCCCTGGACGTTGGGATAGCGGCTCGCGATCTGCGCCAGGCGCCCGCCGCTGCCGCACCCGAGGTCCGCGACGGTGCCGAAGTCGAAGTCGAGCGCCTCCATCGCCTCCCAGAAGGCCGGGTCGAACGAATGCCGGTTGATGTCCTTGCAGGCGTAGCTGATGGCCACGGCGTTGCGCCGGTAGAAACCACCGACCCTGTTCTCGTTGCGGACGATGCCCGGCATGTTCGCGAACAGCTCGGCGCAGCCGATGGTCAGCCAGTGGAAGAACGCCTTGTCCCGGTAGACCTCGGCGAACGCCGACCCGGCACGCACCGTGTCCGCACCGTCGCCCGCACTGTCGCGGACCACCACGCCGGCCGAGCCGAGCGCGGCGAACATGCTCCGCATGGACGGCAGATGCAGGTTGTGCTTCTCACAGAACGCGGGGACGTCGATCACGCCGCGGTCGTTCAGGACGTCGAACGCGCCCACCTCCCACGCGGCGGCGATCGCGAACCCGGCCACGGTGGAGTTGAAGATGTCGGCGGACAGCCCCGTGCCGTCGGAGGACGGGCCGAATCCGGTCGCGTGTGCGGTCATCAAGCTCTCCTTCAAGCGGGCATCGGCGAAGGCGACACGACCGTCGCGTTCAGCGAGCCGGTACAGGCGGGAAAGGTCCCGGCTCGCGGGCCGGGGAGGGGTCACACGATCCGCACGTCCGGGACGTACAGGATCCACTTGCCGCCCGCGTCCCGGAACTCCTGCTCCTTCGCCATGATCTCCTCGGCGTGGTTCCAGGCGAACAGCAGGGCGTAGTCGGGGTAGGGCCGTGAGAAGTCCGCGGGCGTCCGCACCGGGATGTGCGTACCCGGGGTGAGCCGCCCCTGCTTGGTGGGGGTGCTGTCGCAGACGAAGGAGACCAGGTCGGGACCGATGCCGCAGAGGTTCGTCACGGTCGCGCTCTTCGCCGTGGCGCCGTACCCGACCACCGACCTTCCCTCGTCGCGAAGGCGGCGCAGCAGTGACGTGAGGTCCTCGCGGATCTTCAGCACGTTCTCCCCGAACCGGCGCAGCGTGGCCATCTCGCCGAGCCCGCGCGCGTCCTCCTCCGCCAGCAACTCGGCCACCGCGGCGGACGGCTGCCGCGACCCGGCGGGAGCCAGCGTGTAGCGGACCTCCCCGCCGTGCACCGGGAGCCGCTCCACGTCCACCAGCTCCAGCCCGTGTGCGGCGGCCATCGCACCGACCGACCGCACGGTGAAGAAGAAGAAGTGCTCATCGTAGATCTGGTCGAACGAGGTCCGTTCGACGATGTCGGAGAGGTAGGGGTCCTCGAAGACGAACACCCCGGTCGGCGCCAGCAGCGCGGCGACGCCGGACAGGACCGACCCGATGTAGGGGATGTGGCAGAGCGTGTTGGCCGCGTAGATGACGTCGGCGTGCCCCTCCGCGGCGAGGATCTCCTGCGCGGTCGACTCCTCGAAGAACGACTTGCGGACCCTGATCCCCTTCTCGGCGGCGAGGTCGGCCACGCCTCCGGAAGGCTCCACGCCGAGGTGCCGGACGCCGGCCTCCGCGAGCGCCCTGAGCATCACGCCGTCGTTGCACCCCACCTCGACGATGAACGGGTCCTCGCCGGTGAGCTCGGTCGCGAGCAGGCGCTTGGCCAGCCCCTCGAAGTGGTCGCGCATGTACGCCGACCCGGAGGAGTAGTACGGGTACTCCTCGTGGAACATGCGGTCCCGCGGCACCTCCTCCATGAGCTGCACCATCGTGCACGCCTCGCAGAGGCCGGTGGCGAGGCGGAAGAAGAACTCCTGGCCGAGGTCGGAGCCGGGGGCGAGGAAGGCGTCGGACAACGGCTGGCGCCCGAAGTCGAAAAACTCATGAACAGTGCCACCGCACACGCGGCATTGGGATGTGTTCGGCATATGAGCTCCTGACTGACCAAACCGACGGCGGGTTGAGTGGGCCGAGTGTCAATGGACGGACTCATCCGCGGTGTCCTCGACCAAGGAACGGGAATCGCTCCGTACAAGTTTCCGCAAGCAATGCTCTTTCGGCAAACACTTCGTTCCCGCAGCACCCTGTGGCGATGGTGTTTCGCCTTTCTTGAGCAGGCAGGGAACTGATTTAATTTCCGGAAGCCGGGTCGGTTCGCTGTCCCGCCAGCGGGACGAAGAGGCGGTTCGCATCGGGGTTTATCTGGTACGACGGGATCGCCCTGCGGTGCCACCCGCCGACGGCCGCCTAGCATTTTGCGTTGTTAATTCGCTATCAATGGCAGGCACGGCGCAACCGCGCGACGAATGCGGAGGAGACCGATGATTACTGCCGGGCTCAAGCTGACCAAGAGCGGCGGCCTCGCCCTGATCCGGGATGGCAGGCTCGAGTTCAATATCGAGATCCAGCAACTGGACAACAACCCGCGTTATAGCGGCGTCCAGGACCTGGAAACCCTGCCGAAATTGCTGGCCGACCGGGGATACGACGTGGACGACGTCGACGAATGGGTGGTCGACGGCTGGGCGGGCACGAAAAGCGGTCGGGTGCTGGATGTCGAGGTGGCGCCGTACCTGGAGACGGGGTCGGCACCCGACCCCGCCCTGCCCGGCCACCGGGGCACCGTCCTGCTGGGCGGGAAGTCCAGACCATATACCAGCTATCCGCATGTGACGAGCCATATCGCGGCGGCCTACTGCACGAGCCCGTTCGCCCTGCGCGGCGAGCCCGCCATGGTCCTGGTGTGGGACGGCGACGCCTTCCCACGGCTCTACCACGTCGACGAGGGCGGGCGGATCGAGGCCGACGGCGCGCTGTTCCCGCTCATCGGCGACGTGTACGCCATGGCCACCCAGCATTTCGGACCGTTTCCCCGGGAGAGCGGGGAGGGCGGGCCCGGCCCCCGCGCGGCGGGGGACCTCATGGCGTACATCGCGATGGGCACCGTCAAGGACGAGATCCAGGCGGTGCTCCGCACGCTGTTCCACGAGCACTTCGAGGCGGACACGCCTCGGGCGCGGGAGTACCGGCAGGCGGTCGTCGGCTGCGGCGGTGCCGCCGAGCCGTCCCACCGGTACGTGCACGCCTACCTGGGCGAGCTCCGCGAGCGGATGGAGCGGCTGGGGGTCGGCGACGCCGACGTCCTGGCCGGCCTGCACGACTTCGTGGAGAAGCTCCTCATCGAGCGGCTGGTGCCGCGGATGCGGGCGTGGCGGGGAGACGGGCCGGTCAACCTGTGCTTCGCGGGCGGCTGCGCGCTCAACACCAAGTGGAACTCCGCGCTCCGTGCGGAGCCGGCGATCCGCGAGATGTGGGTGCCGCCCTTCCCCGACGACTCGGGATCGGCGATCGGCGCCGCGGCGGCCCACCTGGGCCGCGCGGACGGTCTGCGCCCGCTCGAGTGGAACCTGCGGGCCGGCCCCGCGCCGGTCCGCCACCCGCACCTGCCCCCGGGCTGGTCGGTGTCGCCGTGCCGGCCGGAGGAGCTGGCCCGCCTGCTGCACCTCACCGGCAAGCCGGCCATCGTGCTCAGCGGGCGGGCCAAGCTCGGCCCGCAGGCGCTGGGGTCGCGCAGCATCCTGGCCCCCGCCGTCGATCCGGGCATGCGCCGGCTGCTGAACGAGGTGAAGCAGCGCGACGGGCACCGGCCGGTCACCCCGATATGTCTGGCCGACCACGCGCGGGACGTGTTCGATCCGGGGACGCCGGACCCGTACACGCTGTTCGAGCACCGCCTCCGCCCGGAGTGGGTGGATCGGATCCCCGCCGTCCAGCACCTGGACGGCACGACCCGGTTGCAGACGGTCAGCGTGGACGACGATCCGACGCTGACCACCATCCTGCGCGAGTACCACAAGTGGAGCGGGATTCCGGTGCTGTGCGGCACGAGTGCCGGTCTGAGCGGGAGCGGGTTCTTCCCCGACGTCGTCTCCGCGATGCGCTGGGGCCGGATCGACATCATCTGGAGCGACGGCGTCCTGTACCGCCGCGTCCGCAACGGCAGCGAGTGAAGGAGCCGGACATGACCCGAGAACCGCGCGCGATGGTGATCTCACTGCAGAAGAGCGGGACCCACCTGATGCAGGAACTCATGCTGGAGCTGGGCTTCAAGATGGTCGGCGTGCCCCGGCCCGCGCCGCACACCGTGCCCGTGTTCGACGAGGAGCAGAGCAAGGCCATCGCGGCGCAGGTCCTCTCCAAGCTCGACTACGACGAGTTCCTCGAACTTCAGGGCACCGAGGCGTTCGCCGAGCGCGCCCAGGAGCTCTGGGGGACGATGGTCTGGCACTGGCAGCGCCAGCTCGGCCAGCGGGTGGTCAACCGGTACGGGCGCACCAGGTACGAGTTCGCCGAAGGGCTCGCCACCAACCCGCACCTGTCCTACAGCCGGTTCGCCGACACCCCGCCCGGCCTGTGCTGGATCTTCCACGAGCTGGACATCGAGCGGGTGGACGGCACCTTCCTGAGCGAGTGGGTGGAGACCGCGAACCCGCCGCTCATCTTCAACTACCGTGACCCGCGCGACGCCGTCGTCTCCATGATCAACTTTCTGGAGGGACGGACCAGGGAGGGGTACGGCAACTTCTTCGAGGCCGACATCTTCAGCGCGATCCTGGCCAGCAAGCCCACCTGGGAAGAGAAGATCGACTACGCGTTGCGGGACCGGTCGTTCCTCGGCCGGGACCAGTTCGAGAAGGCGCTCTGGCTGCTCAATCACCCGAAGGTCTGCAAGGTGCGGTACGAGGACCTGGTCGGGCCGCAGGGAGGCGGCTCCCGCGGGCGGCAGCTCGACGCGGTGAACCGGGTGCTGCGCCATCTCGGCTCCGACCGGGACGCGGAGGAGGTCGCGGGCCGGGTCTACAACCCCGACTCGTGGAGCTTCTACAAGGGCCGCAGCGGCGGCTGGCAGGAGCGGTTCACCGCGCGCAACCTGGCCAGGTTCAACGAGCAGTTCGGTGACCTGCTGGAGCAGTACGGCTACGAATGAGGCGAGATCCCCCGGCCGGCGGCGATGCCGGGAGCCGCACCGCCGCCAGGCCCCCGTGCCGCGTCCTAGACTTACCCGGGATGGATGAATTCGCCGTGCCGCCCGCGTCCCGGCGCAGCGTACGCGACTGGCTCGTGGACATCGGCCTGTTCCTCTTCGCGGCGGCCTTCGGCATCATGACGGCCGCCGAGCGTATGCAGATGCCCACCCAGGACGTGTCGCCCTGGATGTTCCAGCTCGACCAGTTGATCGGCGTGCTCGGCTGTGCCGCGCTGTGGCTGCGGCGGCGCCGCCCGGTCGAGCTGGCCCTGGCCCTCGTCGTCCTGTCGGCCTTCTCCGAGCTGGTCGGGGGCCCGATGCTGGTGGCGCTGTTCACGGTGGCGGTGCACCGGGCGGCGCGGACCACGTTCGCCGTCTTCACGTTGAGCCTGATCGCCGCGCTGGTCTACGCCGTGCTCAGGCAGGAGGTCGGCGCGCCGCGCGAGCTGCTGTTCCTGCTGGGGGTCGCGACCCAGGGCTCCGCCATCGGCTGGGGCCTTTTCGTGCACCACCGGCGCAGGCTCGTGCTGTCGCTGCGGGAGAGCGCCGCCAGGGCCGAGGCCGAGGCCCAGCAGCGCGCCCGCGAGGCGATCGCCAGGGAGATCCACGACGTCCTCGGGCACCGGCTGTCCCTGCTGAGCGTGCACGCGGGCGCGCTGGAGTTCCGGCCGGACGCCCCCGCGGAGGACATCGCCCGCGCGGCCAAGGTGATCAGGCAGAGCGCCCATCAGGCGCTGCAGGACCTGCGGGAGGCCATCGGCGTGCTGCGGGCCCCGGTCGGCGAGCTGTCGCAGCCGTCCCTGACCGACATCGAGGAGCTCGCCGCCGAGTCCCGGCGGGCCGGGATGCGGGTGAACCTCACCCAGGAGGTTCCCGGGACCGTTCCCGGCCGGAGCGGCGGCACCGCCTACCGGATCGTGCAGGAGGCCCTCACCAACGCCCGCAAGCACGCCCCCGGGGCACAGGTGTGGGTGCACACGACGGGGACACCCGGCCAGTGGCTCTCGATCGAGGTGCGCAACTCCGCGCCCGCCGCCCCTCCCTCGGCCACCCCCGCCCCCGCTCCCGGCGAGGGCTCGGGGCAGGGGCTGGTCGGCCTGGCCGAACGGGTCGCCCTGATCGGCGGGCGGCTGGAGCACGGGCCCACCGCCGAAGGTGGCTGGTGCCTGTCGGCCTGGCTACCCTGGCCGGTATGACCTCCCAGCAGCCACGGCAGGTCGGCGTGCTCATCGTCGACGACGACCCCCTGGTACGCGCCGGGCTGGTGATGATGCTGGGCGGCGCGCCCGATCTCAGCATCGTCGCGGAGGCGGGCGACGGGAGCGAGGCGCTCTCTATGGCCGCCCGGCATCGCCCCGACGTCGTCCTGATGGACATCCGGATGCCCGTCATGGACGGGCTGACCGCGACCAGGGAGCTCCGCGCCCGCCCCGGCGCCCCGGAGGTCATCGTGATGACCACCTTCGACGCCGACGACCACGTCCTGCGCGCGCTGCGCGCGGGAGCGGCCGGCTACCTGCTCAAGGACACCCCGCCCGCGGAGATCGTGGCCGCGGTGCGCCAGGTCACCCTGGGCAACCCGGTGCTCTCCCCCGCCGTGACGCGGCGCCTCATCGCCCGGGTCGCCGACGACGGCGAGAACGAGCGCCGCACCCGGGCGCGGGAGCGGCTGGCCCAGCTGGCCGGCCGGGAACGCGAGGTGGCCATCGCGGTCGGGCAGGGCAGGTCCAACGCCGAGATCGGCGCCATGCTCCACCTCAGCCTGGCCACGGTGAAGACGCACGTGTCCAGCGTCCTCACCAAGTTCGACCTCAACAACCGGGTCCAGATCGCGCTGCTCGTCCACGACGCGGGCCTGCTCGACGACCCGCGGTGACTCAGCCGGCGGCGCGCTTGGACTTCCACCAGGAGGGGTTGTCGGCGTACCAGCGGACGGTCTCCGCCAGGCCGTCCTCGAACGCGGTCAGCGGCCGGTAGCCGAGAGCGCGCAGCTTGGTGTCGTCGAGCGAGTAGCGGCGGTCGTGACCCTTGCGGTCGGTCACCCGCTCGACCATGGTCCAGTCGGCCTCCAGCGCGTCCAGCAGCCGCTGGGTGAGTTCCAGGTTGGTCAGCTCGGCGGTGCCCGCGATGTGGTAGACCTCGCCGGGCTCGCCCTGTTCGGCGACCAGGCGGATGCCCCGGCAGTGGTCGTCGACGTGGATCCAGTCGCGGATGTTGCCGCCGTCGCCGTACAGCGGAACCTTCCTGCCCTCCAGCAGGTTCGTGACGAAGAGCGGGATGACCTTCTCCGGGAACTGGTACGGCCCGTAGTTGTTGCCGCACCGGGTGATCGACACCGGCAGCCCGTGCGTGATCGCGTAGGCGCGGGCGATCATGTCGCCGCCCGCCTTGGCCGCCGCGTACGGCGAGCGCGGGCTCAGCGGGGCGTCCTCGTCCCAGGAGCCCGTCTCGATCGACCCGTACACCTCGTCCGTCGAGACCTGGACGACCCTCGGCGTACCCGCGTCCAGGCAGGCCTGCATCAGCGTCTGGGTGCCGAGCACGTTGGTGCGGACGAACTCGCCGGCCCCCTCGATCGACCGGTCGACGTGTGACTCGGCCGCGAAGTTGATCACGACGTCATGTCCGGGGACCACCCGGCTGAGCAGTTCGGCGTCGCAGATGTCGCCCTGAACGAGATCGTGCGGCACCCCCTCCAGATTGGCCGGGTCCGCGGCGTACGTGAGCCGGTCGAGCACGGTGATCCGGGCGTCCCGGGTGGTTCGCACGAAATGGGACCCGATGAACCCGGCACCGCCGGTGACGAGGATTCTCATGAGCGAGACACACCTTTCTGTCTGGGTAGGGCGCAGACGACACGCGCTACCGGGCCAGACACCATTCCAGCACCGCCATGGCGCTGTGGAGCTTGTTACGCGCCTGCTCGAAGGCGATACTCGCCGGGCCGTCCAGCACCTCGGCGGTCACCTCCTCGCCGCGATGCGCCGGCAGGTCGTGCATGAAGCAGGCGTCCGGGTAACGGGACATGAGTGACGCGTCCACCTGAAACGGCGCGAAGACCTGCCGCCATCGCGGGTCGGGCTTGCTGGTCCCGGTGGTCTGCCAGCGGGTGGTGTAGACGACGTCGACCTGGGCGGGCAGCGACAGCATGTCGTGGCTCTCGCGGACACTGCCGCCGGATCGCGCGGCCAGCGCGGCCGCCGCCGCGAGCACGTCCGGCGTGAGGCCGTACCCGCGGGGAGTGCGGAACTCCAGCTCGACACGGGGGAACCGGGAGAGCGCGAAGGCGAGCGCGACCGCGGTGTTGTTGCCCTCACCGACGTAGAGCACGCGCAGACCCTTGAGACGGCCGAACCTGGCCGACATCGTGGTGAGGTCGGCCAGGGCCTGCGTGGGGTGCTCCTCGGCGCTCATCGCGTTGACGACGGCGGGGCAGTGCTCGGCGAACGTCCGCATCTCCCGCTGCGGCCCGGCGGTACGGATGACCAGGCCGTCCAGCATGCCACCGAGCACCCTCGCGGTGTCCTCCAACGTCTCACCGGTGTTGAGCTGCAGGTCGCCGGGCCCGTAGGTGATCACCTGCGCGCCGAGTCGCAGCGCGCCGGTGGTGAAGGAGGTCCGGGTACGGGTGGAGGTCTTGCTGAAGTAGACGCCGACGATCCGGCCGCGCAGCGGGGCGTCGTGCGCCTCCGGGTCCGCGGCGAGGTCGACACCGCGCCGGACGATCGACTCGATGTCGGCGTCCTTGAGGTCGCGCAGCGAGATCACATCACGGGAACCGACCATGACTCACTCCTCGGGGTTGTCGATGACCGCGGTCAGCGCGGCCGCCAGAATGGACACCTGCGGTGGGAAGAGCGCCGTCCGGTGGTCGCCGGGGACGCGGTGCACGCGCACCCCCGCGGCCTGCCGCCGCCACTGGTCCAGGTAGTCGTCGAACGACCGGCCGAGAATGGTCTGGTAGCCGCCCGCGGCGAGTTCCTCGCAAACGATCAGGTCGACCGTGCCCGGGTAGGCGGCGAAACGGTAGCGGGAGCGGGCCTCCAGCATCTCCCGCCAGGAGCGCAACCAGTGCGTCCAGCCCTCGCCGAGGTCGAGGTCCGCACCGTCGACCAGCAGGTCGCCGTCGTCGATCACCTCGCGCAGCACGGCCATGATCTCGGCACGCGCCTCCTCGCCGCCCGGCCCGTCCTGCAGGTCCGCGAGGAGCCCCTCGGCCCGGCGCAGCACCTCCAGGTTGGCCAGCAGCGGGTTGACCCCGGCCGAGGCGTACTCGAACGGGTCGATCAGGATCAGCCGGGTCCGTTCACCGATCTCGTGGAGCCGGCGGGCCATCTCCCAGGCGATACCGCTGGAGGCGCACCAGCCGAGGATGTGGTACGGGCCCTTCGGCCGCGCCTCCCGCAGTTCCGCCAGGTAGGTGGCCGCGATCTCCGGCACGCTCGTGGCGTGACCGTGGTCGCCGTGCAGTCCGGGCCACTCGAAGGCCGCCAGGGGTCGTTCCGGCGCGTACACGTCGGCGAGATGCCGGTACCAGTGGGCGCTCCCGCCGCCGGGGTGGACGCAGAACAGCGGCGTGCCCTCGTCCTGGTCGTTGAGCCAGAGCAGCACCGACGGCCTCTCCCGCTCCGCCGCGGCGGCGGCCGCCAGGCCGCGTACCGTGCGGTGTTCCAGGAAGTCGCGGAAGGTCACCTCGACGCGGTGCTCCCTGGCCAGCCGGGCGACGATCCGGAGCATGAGGAGCGAGTGGCCGCCCAGCTTGAAGTAGTCGTCGTCGCGGCCCACCCGCTCGATGCCCAGCGCGTCGGCCCACACCTCGGCGATCGCCGTCTCGACCGGACCGTCCGGCGGCTCGTACCGCGTGGTCCCCCTCGGCCGGTCGGAACCGGGCACGGGCAGCGCGGCCCGGTCGACCTTGCCGTTGGCCAGGCGGGGGAAGGACTCCAGGACCACGAAGTGGGTCGGCACCATGTACCCGGGCAGCACCCGGTCGGCGTGGTGGCGCACCTCCTCGACGGCGGCGCCGTCGCGGAGGATCAGGTAGGCGGCGAGCCGCTGATCACCCTGCGGCCCGGGGACCGGGTGCACCACCGCGGCCCGGACGTCCGGGTGGTCGGCGAGGATGTTCTCCACCTCGCCGAGCTCGACCCGGAACCCGCGGATCTTGAGCTGGTGGTCGCGCCGGCCGAGGATCTCGATCCGGCCGCCGCGGTCGCGCCTGCCGATGTCGCCGGTGGCGTACATCCTGCCGCCCGGCTCGGCGGCGAACGGGTCGGGCCGGAACACGTCCGCGGTGATGGCGGGCCTGCCGAGATAACCCCGGGCCAGCCCGTCGCCACCGACGAAGATCTCTCCGGCCACCCCGTCGAGCACCGGTTCCAGGTCCCGGTCGAGCAGGTACACGGTGGTGTCGGCGGCCGGCACCCAGACGGGCCCGTCATCGGTCATCCGGGTGCCGAAGGCGAAGACGGTCGCCTCGCTCGGGCCGTACATGTCCCAGACCTGGGCGTCGGTGGCGCGCAGCCGGGTCAGCAGGTCGGCGCTCATCGCCTCGCCCCCGGACAGCAGCCGGAATCCGGCGGGCGGGGACCAGCCCGACTCGGTCAGCATCCGCCAGGTGGTGGGCGAGGCCTGCAGGAACCTGGCGCCGCTGCCGCGCAGCAGCCCGGCGAGTGAGACCGGGTCCCGGCCGAGGTCCTCACCGGCCAGGACCAGGTGGCCGCCGCCTGCGAGGGTGGTGAAGACGGCGAGCTGGCACACGTCGGTCACCATCGGCACGACCGCGGCCGCCACGTCGTGGACGGCCAGGCCGAGGTTCCGCCACATCGACCAGACCCGGTCGGCAAGCGCGCCGTGCCGGACCATCACCCCCTTGGGGCGTCCGGTCGACCCGGAGGTGTACACGACATAGGCCAGCTCCTCCGGATCGGGCCGGTGCAGCTCGGCGGCCGGCTCGGCGTGATCGATCCGGCCGGGAGTGACCACGACGGCCCCGGCGATCTCGGTGCCGCTCACCACGACCCGCGGCCCGGCGTCGTGCACCAGCGCGGCGATCCGGTCGGCCGGGTGCCCGGGGTCGATGGGCACGTACGCCGCGCCCACGGCGAGGACGCCGAGCACGGCCGCCACCAGGTCGGGGTCCCTGGGCAGGCACACCCCGACCAGGTCCCCGGCGCGCACGCCCGCCTCCCGCAGGCCGGCCGCCCAGCGCCAGGCGCGGTCGCGCACTTCCCGATAGGTCAGCGTGGCCCCCGCCGCCTCGACCGCCACCGCGTCGGGGATCCGCGCGGCCTGCTCGGCGAAGAGCTCATGGACACCCCGGCGCGGCCGGGGCGCCCGGGTCCGGTCCACCCCGCCGGTCAGCAGCCGTTCCCGCTCGCGCGCCGGCAGCAGTGACACACCGGCGTCGCCGTCGAGGTCGGCGATCATCAGGGTCAGCGCCCGCCGGTACATCCGGGCGAGCAGTTCGGCGTACGGGCGCCCGACCCACGACGACTTGGTGGCGATCACCAGCCCCTGGGCGCCCCTCATGACCGCCAGCGGGAACTCGTTCGGGCTGACGTCCGTGCTGCCGGAGGTGTCGACCGTCTCCCGGTCCAGTACGTGGAAGTCGAGGTAGTTGAAAGCCACGTCGAGCACCCGCTGCCCGTCGCCGAACTCGCGCTGCATCTCGGGCAGCGGGAAGCGACGGTGCGGCCACAGTTCGACCTCCTCGGCGAACACCGCCTCGACCAGCTCGCGCCAGGTGGCCGCCCCGGCCGGTGCGACGAAGGGCACCGGGTTGAGGAACATGCCGCGGACCCGGTCCCCGCCCTCGACCTCGGTACGGCCGTTGCACACCAGGCCGCAGTAGAACGGCCCCGGACCGGCGACCGCCCGCCACACGGCGACGTGCGCGGCGAGCAGCACGCTCTTCAGCGACGTCCCCGCCGACGTGGCCACCTGCCGCAGCGCGGCCTCGATGTCGTGGAACGGCACGACCGTCGAGTACGCCCCCGGACCGTCCGGGTCGGCCCAGGCGGCGGGGATGGTCAGCCGGTTCGCGCCGCCCAGCCGGTCCCTCCAGAACGCCCGGTCGGCCTGGCCGGTCAGGCTGCGCCGCTCCTGCGCGATGAAGTCGGCGTACCTGACGGCGCTCGACTCCCCGGCAGGCGTGGGCCGGCCGTCGCGGATCGCCCGGTAGAGGTCGAGCACCTCCGTGATGATCGAGTTGTGGCTCCAGCCGTCCAGGATCGCGTGGCACTCGGTGAGCGAGAAGTACCACCGGTCGTCACCGGCCTGGTGCGCGTGGACGCGCAGCAGCGGCGCCGCGCCGAGGTCGAAGAGCCGTGCGCGCTCCGCCGCCCGGAACGCCGTCATGCTCGCCTCCCGCTCGTCCGGCGACTCCCCGCGCAGGTCCGCGTACCCGACCTCGACCTCCACCCGCTCGTGCACGAGCTGCAGCGGCTCGGAGAAGGTCGCCAGGTCGAACGAGGTGCGCAGGATGTCGTGCCGGGCCACGACCTCCTCGGTCGCGGCGGCGAACGCCGCGACGTCGAAGACGCCGGGATCACGGATCAGGTAACTGGTGATGTTGTGATACGGGTTGCCGTCCGGGTCGGCCAGCAGCTCGTAGACCATGCCGGCCTGGACCCGCGCCATCGGATAGGCGTCCACCACTCCGGTCGGCACCTTCGCCCGGTCCTCCGCGCCGATCAGCGCGAACGGCGGCGTGCCGGCCCGCTCGACGTGGGTGGCGTCGCCGTCGCCCGCCAGGATCAGGTCGGCGATGCTCTGATGCCGGAACAGGCTCTGCACGGAGTAGTCGAGGCCGCCGGCGCGCAGCGCCCCGACGAGGCGGACCGCGCGGATCGAGTCGCCGCCGAGCTCGAAGAAGTTGTCACCCACGCCGACCCGCTCGATGCCGAGCACCTCGGCCCAGATCCTGGCCATCGCCGTCTCCGCCTCGGTCCGCGGCGGGACGTAGCCGTTGCCCTGCTCCTGCCGCGAGCCGTCGGGAGCGGGCAGCGCCCGCAGGTCGACCTTGCCGTTGGCGGTCAGCGGCAGCTTCGGGACGATCACGAAGGCGGCCGGGACCATGTGGCCGGGCAGCCGCTCGACCGTGTACGCGCGCAGCTCCGCCGCGCCGATCCGCGCGCTGTCCCTGGGCACGGCATAGCCGATGAGCCTCCGTTCGCCGGGCACGCTCTCGTCCACGGTGACGACGGCGTCGTCCAGGTCCGGATGGCCGGACAGGCACGCCTCGACCTCACCGAGCTCGATCCGGAACCCGCGGATCTTCACCTGGTCGTCGAGACGGCCGAGAAAGCCGATGTCGCCGTCCGGCCGCCACCTCGCCCGGTCTCCCGAGCGGTAGAGCCGGGAGCCCGGCGGCCCGAAGGGATCGGGCACGAAACGGTCCGCGGTGAGCGCGGGATGGCCGAGGTAGCCGCGGGCGACGCCGGCGCCGCCCACGTAGAGCTCGCCCGGCACGCCGACCGGCACGGGACGCATCCGCCCGTCGAGCACGTGCAGGGTGAGGTCGCCGAGGGGCCGCCCGATCGGGCTGCGGTCCCCCGCCAGATCGGCCGGGCCGAGGGGCCGGTAGGTGACGTGCACGGTCGTCTCGGTGATGCCGTACATGTTGACGAGCCTCGGCCGCTCGGCGCCGTACCTGTTCCACCAGGGTTCGAGCATGCCGACGTCGAGCGCCTCCCCGCCGAAGACCACCAGGCGGAGCCGGAGCCGGTCGAGGGCGGCCTCACCGCGCCTGGCCAGATCGACCAGCGAGCGGAACGCCGACGGTGTCTGGTTGAGCACGGTCACGCCCTCGTCGGCGAGGAGCACGGCCAGGTCCCAGGGCGAGCGCGACACCTCGTAGGGGACGACGACGAGGCGGCCGCCGTACAGGAACGCGCCCCACATCTCCCAGACCGAAAAGTCGAAGGCGTAGGAGTGGAACAGCGCCCAGACGTCGTCCGGGCCGAAGCCGTAGTCGTCCTCGGTCACGGTGAACAGGCGGACCGCGTTGGCATGGGTCACCTGGACACCCTTGGGGCGGCCCGCGGACCCGGAGGTGTAGATGACGTAGGCGAGATCGCCGGGGTGCGTCCGGAGCGCGGGCGCCTCGGCGGGCAGCGCCGCGATGCGGTCGATCTCATCGGCGTCGTCCAGATACAGACAGTGTCCGGACCAGTGCCCGGACACCCGTTCCGCCGGCGCGGTCTCGGTGACCACGACACGGGCGGCGGCGTCACGGACCAGGAAGCCGATCCGCTCGGCCGGATGATCCGGATCGAGCGGCAGGTAGGCCGCCCCGGCCTTGAGCACCGCGAGGACGGTGACCAGCATGTCGACGCCGCGCGGCAGGCAGATCCCCACGAGGTCCTCGCGGCCCACGCCGAGTTCCGCCAGCCGGTGCGCCAGCCGGTTGGCCCTGGCCTCCAGGTCGGCGTAGGTCAGGTGCCGGCCGTCGCAGGTCACCGCGATCGCGCCGGGCCGCTCCCGCACCCGGGCGGCGAAGCGCTCGTGCAGGCAGGGCTCGCCGGTCGTCTCGGCGCTCGGCGAGACGACCGGCCCGCGGACCAGCCGATCGAGCTCCGCGGCGCCCAGCAGCGGCAGTTCGCCCACCCGCGTCCCGGGGTCGGCGACGGCCGCGCCGAGCAGGCGGACGTAGTGCTCGGCCATCCGCCGCGCCGTGTCCGGGTCGAGCAGCGCGCGTGCGATGGTGGCCTCGCCCGCGACCGAGCCGTCCGGCCTCTCCTCCAGCGTCCAGCTCAGGTCGAACTTGGCCTGTCGCGCCAGGACCGGGACCAGCTCGCCGGAGACCGCTCCGGCCGTGAAGCTCAGCGGTTCGTTGTTCTGCAGGGTCAGGTTGACGCTGACCAGCGGGTGGGTGGACAGGTCCCGGCCGGCCGCCAGCGCGTTGACGACGCGCTCGAACGGGACGTCCTGGCGGGCGAAGGCCTCAAGGGCCGTACCGCGGGCGCGATCGAGCAGCTCGGCGAACGTCGGGTCACCGGACAGGTCGGCTCGCAGCACGAGCAGGTTGACGAACACGCCGATCAGGTCGTGCGTCTGCGCGCGGGTCCGGCCGGCCACCGGGCTGCCGACGGCGAAGTCGGCCTGGCCGGTGTACCGGTGCAGCAGCGACCAGAACGCCGCCAGGTAGACCATGAAGGGTGTGGCCTGGTGCTCCCTGGCCAGGACCCGGACCTGGTGCCCGATCTCGGCCGGGATGTCGAACCGGACGGTCTCCCCCGCCGGGTCCCACACCGCCGGGCGCGGCCGGTCCGTCGGCAGTTCCAGCGCCGGCAGGTCACGGAGGGTCTCCGACCAGTGGCCGAGGTCGCGTTCCAGCCGTTCACCGGAGAGCTGGTCGCGCTGCCAGGCCGCGAAGTCGGCGTACCGCAACCTGGGCGCGGGCAGTTCCTCACCGGTGGCCAGCGCGGCCAGCTCGCGTACCAGCAGGCCGCCCGACCAGCCGTCGACGGCGATGTGGTGCAGCATGAGGACCAGTACGTGCTCCTCGGGTGCCAGCCGTACCAGCCTGGCGCGCAGCATCGGACCCGTGGCGAGGTCGAACGGCGTGCCGGTCTCGGCCTCCAGGAGGGCGTCGAACTCGGCCGGGGTCAGGTCGTCGAAGGCCAGATCCACCGGGCCCGGCGGGTCGATCGTCTGGATCGGTTCGGCGTCGGGCCCTTCGGTGGTGTAGCGGGTGCGCAGGATCTCGTGGCGACGTACCAGCTCGTCGAGGGCCGCGCCCAGATCGACGCCGGAGAGGTCACCGCGTAGCCGGATCACCAGCGGCACCAGGTAGTCGGTGCCGCCCGGACGGAGCCGGTCCAGCACCCAGAGCTGCCGCTGCGCGAAGGAGAGCGGCGGCGAAACGCCGGGAGGCAGGGGCGGGATGGCGCCCTCCCGCCCCGCCGCACGCCGGGAACGCAGGCGGTCCCTCAGCAGCCCGGCGCCCGCGCTCGTCTCCGGCTTGGTCACGTCAGTGCTCATCGTCTCTTCCCTCGTACGATGTGGGGGCGGCGGCCTCGGCCAGTCTTTCCAGCGCGGTGGCCTGCGCGCGGACGGTGGTGGCCTCGAACAGGACGCGTAGCGGGATCTCCAGTCCGAACAGGTCCTGCAGCAGGGCCATCAGGCGGGTGGCGAGCAGCGAGTGGCCGCCGAGTTCGAAGAAGTCGTGTGCCACGCCGACGGCGGGCAGGCCGAGCACGTCGGCCCAGGCGGCGGCGATGGCCTCCTCCACCTCGGTGCCCGGCGGGACCGCCTCCTCCGGCGCGAGGGCGGTGCCCGGGTCGGGCACCGGCAGCGCGCGACGGTCCACCTTCTGGCCCGCGGTCGCGGGTAGCCCGTCCAGCGTCACGAACAGCGCGGGCACCATGTACTCCGGCACCCGGTCGCGCAGGTGGGCCCGGAGCTCCGGCGACGACGGCGCGACCCCGGCCCCGGACGCGGACCCGGACGCCGGCACGACGTACCCCACCAGTCGGCGGTCGCCCGGCGCGAGTTCCTGAACCGCCGCGGCGGCGGCCTGGACGCCGGGGTGCGCGGCCAGCGCGGTCTCGATCTCGCCGAGCTCGATCCGGAACCCGCGCAGCTTCACCTGGGCGTCGATCCGGCCGATGAACTCGATCACCCCGTCGGGACGGTACCTGACCTGGTCCCCCGTCCGGTACAACCGTTCCCCGGGCTCCTCGCCGAACGGGTCGGGGACGAAACGATCGGCGGTCAGCCCCGGCTGCCGCAGGTACCCCCGGCTGACCCGCGGGCCGCCCAGGCAGAGCTCGCCGACCACGCCGACGGGCACCGGGTTGAACGCCGCGTCCACCACGTAGGCCCGGGTGCCCGGCAGCGGGCGGCCGATCGGCAGGCCCGCGTCCGGGGCGGCGGCGGCCACCTCGGCCGGGGTCACCGGGTGGCACAGGCTGCCGATGGTGGCCTCGGTCGGGCCGTACACGCAGAGGAACCTGGCGGGCAGGCCGGTGGCCAGCCAGAGCCGGGCGTCCTGGTAGCCGACCGCCTCGCCGCCGACGGCCAGCACGCGCAGCGCGGCCGGCCTCGGGTCGCCGGGCCGGATGCCGGTCATCACGTCGCGGTAGTAGGTGGCCGCGAGCGCGACGTGGGTCACCCCGGTCTCGGCCAGCAGGTCCGGCAGGTCGGCGGGGGCGACGACGCCGGTGTCGCCGATCACCACGGTGGCGCCCGCCAGCAGGGTGGCGCCCATCTGCGCCATGGCCGGGTCGAAGATGAGCGGCGCGTGCAGCAGCACCCTGCCCCCGGGGCGGATGTCGTGCGCGTCCGCGTGGACGCGGCAGTGGTGGGTGTACGCGCCGTGCGGGACGACGACCGCCTTCGGCCGGCCGGTCGAGCCCGAGGTGTAGATCATGTACGCGGCGCGCCCGGGGTCCCCGGGTGGGAGGTCGATGAGTGGGAGGTCACCGGGTGGCGCGTCCTCCGCCTCACCGACCGTCTCTCCGACGGAGAGGACCGGGGCCGAGCCGGGGAGGGAGCTCAGCCTGCGGTCGGTGAGCACCACCGCGGGCCGCAGGTCGCCGAGCATCGCCGCCAGGCGTTCGGTGGGTTGCGCGGTGTCCAGCGGCACGTACACCCCGCCCGCCCGCAGCACGGCCAGCAGCGCGGTCACCGCCGCCGGTGACCGGTCCAGGTAGACGGCCACCGGGTCCTCGGGGCGCACCCCCGCGGCGTGCAGCCGCCTGGCCAGCGTGGCGGCCCGGTCGTCCAGCTCGGCGTAGGTCAGGTGCTCGCCGGCGTACTCGACCGCGGGCGCGTCCGGGGTGCGGGCGGCCTGGGCGGCGAACGCCTCGTGCAGGGATTCGTGCGTGATCGGCGTGGCCCGCGGGTTCCAGTCCCGCAGCAGCCGTCCGCGCTCGGCGGGGTCCAGCATGTCGAGGCGGCTGACGGGCCGGTCCGGTGCCGTCGCCGCCGACTCCACCAGGGTCCGGAAATGTCCGGCGAGACGGCGGATCGTCGCCTCGGTGAACAGGTCCGTCGCGTACTCCAGCTCGGCCAGGTAGCCGCCGTCGGCGCCGGCGGTGAGACCGAAGGTGAGATCGAACTTGGCCGTCGTCCGCTCGACGGCGACCGGCCGCACGTCGAGCCCCGTCAGGCGCGGCGGCTCGGGCGCCTGCTCGCGCAGCCCGAACGTGACGTCGCACAGCGGGGAGCGGGACAGGTCCCGCTGCGGGGCCAGCCCCTCCACCAGCCGGTCGAAGGGCAGCTCGTCGTGGCTGAAGGCGTCCAGCGCGCTCTCCCTGACCCGGCCGATCAGGGTCGTCACCGTCGGATCGCCGGCCAGGTCCACCCGCACCACGACGGTGTTGACGAAGAACCCGACGACGTCGTCCAGTTCCGCCTGGCCACGACCGGCGACGACCGTGCCGATCGCCACGTCGGTGGCACCGGTGTGGCGGCCGAGCATCGCGGCGAACACGCTCAGGAAGGTCATGAACGCGGTCGCGCCCTGCCGCCGGCCGAGCGCCAGCAGCGGCTGCGCGACCTCGGCGGGGATGTCGCAGGTGACGGTCGCGCCGCGGCCCTGGCGTACCGGCGGCCGGGGCCGGTCGGCGGGCAGTTCCAGCGGCTGCAGTCCGGCCAGCCGATCGCGCCAGTGGTCCAGCTCACGGTCCAGCACGTCGCCGGTCAGCTGGGAGCGCTGCCAGGACGCGTAGTCGGCGTACTGCAGCGGGGGTGGCCCGAGCGCCGCCGACCGGCCCCGCACCCGGGCCTCGTAGAGCTCGGAGAGCTCGCGCGCCATGATCTGCTCGGACCAGGCGTCGGCGACGATGTGGTGCATGACCAGCAGGAACACATGCTTCCGGGCGCCGAGCCTGATCAGGTAGGGCAGCGCGGGCGGCTGCCCGGCCAGGTCGAAGGGCCGCTCGGCGAGCGAGCGGACGAGCGTGGTCACCCGTTCGGAGTCCGCTCCGGACAGGTCGATGACCGGCAGCGGAACGGGGGCGGCCGGGTCCACGATCTGGACCGCGCCGCTGTCCTGCCCGGTCACGTAACGGGTGCGCAGGGCGCCGTGCCGGGCGAACAGTCCGGTCAGCGCACCGGCCAGGGCCTCGGCGTCCAGCTGCCCGGACAGCCGGAACGCCCAGGTCACGTGATACTGACCGCCCTGGTCGAGGAGATCGAGGAACCACAGTCGCTGCTGGGCGAAGGAGAGCGGGACCGGTCCGGCCCGCCGCTCCGCGTCCAGCGGGACGATCTCGCCGGTGGCCTGGACGCCGAGCCCGTCGACCCTGGCCGCCAGCGCGGCGGCGGTGCGGTCCTCGAACACGGCGCGGACCGGCAGTGCGACGCCGAACGCGGCCCGCAGCCGGGCCGCGATCCGGATCGCCAGCAGGGAGTGGCCACCCAGGTCGAAGAAGTCGTCGCCCGTCCCGACCACGTCGAGCCCGAGCACCTCGGCCATCACATCCGTCACGATCTTCTCGGCCGGGGTGCGCGGCGCTGCGGGGACGGCCCGGCCGGCCCGCCGGACGCCGTCCGGGTCGGGCAGCGCGGCCCGGTCGATCTTGCCGCTGGAGGTCCGCGGCAGGCGGTCCACGGTGAGGAGCACCGAGGGCAGGTACGGCTCGGGCAGCCGCGCGAGCAGGAACTCGCGGATCTCCCGCTGCTCCGGCGCGTCTCCCCGCGCCACCAGGTAGCCGACCAGCCGGGGCAGGCCGTCGGGTCCCCGCCTGGCCTCGACCACGGCCGCGGCGAGCGCGGGGTGCCGGGACAGCACGGCCTCGACCTCGTCCAGCTCGATCCGGACACCGCGGATCTTGACCTGGCGGTCGGCCCGGCCGAGGAACTCCAGCGCGCCGTCGGTCCTGCGGCGCACCACGTCGCCGGTGCGGTAGGCGCGGGCACCCGGCGGTCCGTACGGGTCGGGTACGAACCGGTCGGCGGTCAGTCCCGGCCTGCCGAGGTAGCCGCGGGCCAGGCCGTCCCCCGCGGCGTGCAGCTCGCCCGGCGTGCCGACCGGGGCGAGCCTGCCGTCCGGCGTGTAGACGACCGTGCGGGTGTTGTCCAGCGGCCTGCCGATCGGCACGATGCCGGGTCCGTCGCCCGGCTCGTACTGCCACGCGGTCACGTCGATCGAGCATTCGGTCGGACCGTAGGTGTTGACCAGCGCCGTCCCCAGCCGGGTGGACAGGCGGGCGGCGAGCTCGCCGGGCAGCGGCTCGCCGGCCGAGAAGAGCAGGCGGAGCGTGCCGCAGCGTTCCAGGCCCGGCTCGTCGGCGAGCGTCCGCAGGAAGGAGGGGACGCCCTGGAGCACGGTGATCCGGTCCCGGACCAGCGCCTCGACCATGCTCGCCGGGTCGCGCTCGGTCCCGTCCGGCGGGAGCACCACGGTGCCACCGGATACCAGCGGCCCGAGGAACTCCCAGACGGAGGCGTCGAAAGTGACCGACGTCTTCTGCAGGAGCCGGTCCGAGGCGCCGAGCCCGTGCTCGTGGACCGTCCACAGCACCCGGTTGCGGATGCCGCGGTGCGGTACGGCCACGCCCTTGGGCCGGCCGGTGGAGCCGGAGGTGTACATGACGTACGCCAACCCGTCCAGGTCGGTGCCGACCGGCGCGGATTCGCCGGAGCGGGCGTCGATACCGGCCCGCTCGGCGGCCAGGCTCAGCACCGGCGTGCCGTGGCCGCTCGCCGGAGACGGCTCGGCGTCGACGACGACCAGCCGCGCCCGGGAGTCCTGGAGCATCCAGGCCAGCCGGTCGGCCGGGTGGGCGGGGTCGAGCGGGAGGTAGGCCGCTCCGGCGCGCAGCACGCCGAGCAGCGCCACGACCAGCTCCGGTCGCCGGGGCAGGCAGACGCCCACGACGTCGTCACGGCGGATGCCGGCGGCCCGCAGGTGGTGGGCGAGCCGGTTGGCGGCGGCGTCCAGGTCACCGTAGGTGAGCGCGGCTCCGTCACACTCCACCGCGCCCCGGCCGGGGGCCAGGGCCGCCTGACGGGCGACCAGCTCGGGCAGGCCGAGGTCGGGCCTGCTCCGGACGGGGCCGCCGGCGCCGGCGGTGAGCGCGTGCCGCTCCGCGTCGTCGAGCAGTTCCAGCTCCCCGAGCGCGCCGTCCGGCCGGGCCGCCGCCGACTCCAGCAGGGTCAGGTAGTGGCGGGCGAGCCGGTCGGCGGTGGCCCGGTCGAAGAGCGCGGTCGCGTACTCGATCTCGCCGGTCAGGCCGCCGTCGGCACGCCGGGTCAGCTCCATGGTGAGGTCGAACTTGGCGGTGCGCCACGGCACCGGCTCGGGCGAGACGTCCAGCCCCGGCAGCCGGAACCGCTCCTCGCCCTCCTCCCGGAACGCGAAGAGCAGCTGGAACAGCGGGTGCCTGGACAGGTCGCGGCTCGGTGCCAGTTCCTCCACCAGCCGCTCGAACGGTAGCCCGTCATGCTGGTACGCCTCGGCGACGACGTCCTGGACCCGGCCGAGCAGCGTGCTGAACGACGGGTCTCCGGTGAGGTCGGCGCGCATCACGACGGTGTTGACGAAGAAGCCGATCAGCCCCTCGACCTCGGCGGAGTCGCGGCCGGACATCGGCACGCCGACCGCCAGGTCCCGCCGCCCGGTGTGGCGGGCGAGCAGTGCGTAGAACCCCGCCAGATAGGTCGTGAACGGGGTGGCTCCGGCCCGCCTGCCGACCTCCTCCAGCACCCCGGCCAGCGTGGGCGGCACGTCGAAGCGGAGGACCGCCCCTCGGTGGTCGCCGATCGGGGGACGGGGCCGGTCGGTGGGCAGTTCGGTCGGCTCCAGACCGGCGAGCCTGCCGCGCCAGTGCGCCAGTGCGCCGTCCAGCGCCTGCCCGGCGAACCGCTCGCGCTGCCAGGCGGCGAAGTCGGCGTACTGCAGAGCCGGCTCCGGCAGGTCCCGGCACAGGTAGGCGTCCGCCAGCTCGGTCGCGAGGATGCCGCTCGACCAGCCGTCGGTGGCGATGTGGTGGGTCACCAGGACAAGAACGTGCTCGTCGTGCTCGCCCGCGCCGGCCCGCACCAGCCGGACTCGCAGGACGGGACCGCGTGCCAGGTCGATCGGCGTGGCCAGTTCCGCTTCGAGGACCGCGGCCGGGTCCGCGTTCTCGGCGACCGGGCGGAGCCGCGACGGCGGGTCGACGACCTGCGCGGGCTCGCCGTCGGAGCCCGCGACGTAGCGGGTGCGGAGGATCTCGTGCCGCTCGGCCACCCGGGTCAGTGCCCGCCCGAGCGCGTCGACGTCGAGCTCTCCGCGCAGCCGCAGCGCGGTCACCACGAGGTACTCCGTCCCGCCCGGACGCAACTGGTCCAGGACCCACAGGCCGCGCTGCGCGAAGGAGAGCGGCAGCGGGCGGGACCTGTCCGCGGGGGTGACGGGCGAGGAGAGGGCGGTCGCCTGCGGCGTCTCCGGCTGCCGCGCCCCGGCGGACGCCCCGAACATCTCCTCCATCTGGGCGCGCACCCGGGCGGCGACGAGGTCCGCGAGGGTGGCCACGGTCGGCGCGGCGAACACGTCCCGCACCGAGACCGGCACCGGGAACCGCTCGCGCAGCCGGGCCACCACCCGGGTGGCGAGCAGTGACTGCCCGCCGAGGTCGAAGAAGCGGTCGTGCCGGCCGACCCGGCCGGCTCCGAGCACCTCGGCCCACACCTCGGCGATCGCCCGCTCCGCCGGGGTGGCGGGCGCGGTGTAGGTCTCCGAGCCGCCCAGCGGGGCCAGGCCGGGCAGCGCCCGGCGGTCGAGCTTGCCGTTGCCGAGCAGCGGCAGCTCGGCGAGGGTCCCCCACAGGGTGGGCACCAGGTGACCGGGGAGCCGCTCGGCCAGGTAGGTCCGCAGCTCGGAGAGCGGCACGCCGGAGCCCGCAGGGAGGATGTGGGCGGCCAGCCTCGGGTTGCCCGGGTCGGACCGGTCGGCGACCACCGCGGCGGCGCGGACGGCCGGGTGCTCGGCCAGGACGCCCTCGATCTCACCGGGCTCGACGCGGAAACCGCGAATCTTGATCTGCTGGTCCGCGCGGCCCAGGAAGACCAGGGTGCCGTCGGGCCGCTGCCGGGCCAGGTCGCCGGTCCGGTAGAGGCGCGCTCCGGGCTCGGTCGCGTGCGGATCCGGTACGAAGCGGTCCGCGGTGAGGCGCGGGCTGCCGAGGTAGCCCTGGCCGACACCGCGCCCGCCGACGTAGATCTCGCCGGCCACGCCGGGCGGCACCGCGCGCATGGCGTCGTCGAGCAGACAGACGGTGGCGCCGGGGATCGGCCGGCCGATCGGGACCGGACCCGGCACAGTCTCGCCCGCGGGCACGATGTGCACGCAGCAGGCGACGGCGGTCTCGCTCGGGCCGTAGCTGTTGACGATCCGGGTCGCCGGAGCGTGCGCGGACCACCCGGCGAGCTGCTCGCCGCGCAGTTCCTCCCCGCCGATCACCAGGCACCTGGCCGTGCCGGCCAGCACGTCGGCGGGGAGCGTCCCGGCCAGCAGGTCCAGGTGGGTCGGGGTCAGCTTGACGACGCCGTAGGGACCGTCGGCCAGCGCCCGCGCCAGCTGCTCGACGCCGGCCGCCTCCTCGTCCACCAGCCGCACCGGGGCTCCGGCGGCCAGCGTCGGGTAGAGCGAGGTGAGGGCGAGGTCGTAGGCGATGGAGGTGTGCAGCGGCGATCCCACGCCGTCACCCGGCCGCAGCTCCGCGCAGGCCCAGCGGGTGTAGCCGGCCAGGCCGCCGTGGGTGACCATGGCCCCCTTGGGGCGACCGGTGGATCCCGAGGTGTAGACCACGTACGCCAGGTCGTCCGGGTGCGGCCGGACGTCCGGCGCGGTCGGCGGGCAGGCCCGTATCCCGGCCCGCTCGGCCGGGTCGTCCAGCGCCACCAGCCGGACTCCCGCGGGGAGCAGCGGAGCGGCGTCGGCGGTCGCGATCAGCAGCGGCGCGGCGGAGTCCGCCAGCGCCTGTGCCAGGCGCTCGGCTGGATGAGCGGGGTCGAGCGGGATGTAGGCCGCCCCGGATTTGAGCACGGCCAGGAGCGCGACGACGAGGTCGGCGGTTCTCGGCAGCCGTACCGCGACTAGCGTGCCGCGGCGGGCGCCGAGCGCGCGGAGGCGGCCGGCCAGCCGGTTGGCCTCGCGGTCCAGTTCGGGGTAGGTGAGGGTGGTTCCGCCACCGGTGACGGCGACCCCCTCGGTGACGGCCGCGCGGGCCGCGATCAGCTCCGGCACGGTGCCGGAGTCGTCCGGCACCGGCTCGCCCGCCAGGACGGGCGCCGCGGCCTCCGCGCCGGTGAGCAGCGGCAGCCGCCGCACGGGTGTGTCCGGCGCCGCGACAACCGCCCGCAGCAGCCGCACGTAGTGGTCGGCGAAGCCCGCCATCGACGAGGCGTCGAAGAGCGCGGCCGCGTACTCGATCCGGCCGTCCAGGCCGCCGTCCGGCCGCCGCGTCAGATGGCAGCCCAGATCGAACTTGGCACCCGGCAGGTCGGGGAGCTCCACGCCGGACGGGCGGGCCGCCGCCTCGTGCGTCGCGAACATGATCGAGAACAGCGGGTTGCGGGACAGGTCGCGCTGCGGTGCGAGCTCCTCGACGACCAGCTCGAACGGCACCTCGGCGTGCGCGTACCCGGCCGTGGCGCTCTCCCGGACCTCCGCCAGCAGGTCGGTGAAGCCGGCCCGGTCGGCGAGAGACGCCCTTACCACGATGGTGTTGACGAAGAGGCCGACGAGATCGTCCAGCTCGGGCCGGTTCCGCGCGGAGACCGGCACGCCGACGGCCAGGTCGGTCTGGCCGGTGTAGCGGGCCAGGATCGCGAGGAAGCCGGCCAGCAGCGTGATGGACGGCGTCGCCCCGTGGCCGCCGCCGAGCTCGTCGAGGCGGGCCGCCAGCTCCGGCGGGACGGCGAACCTGACCGTACCGGCCCTCGGGTCGCGGACCGCGGCGCGCGGCCGGTCGGCCGGCAGCTCGGTCGGCTCCATCCCGGCCAGCCGCTCCCGCCAGAACCCCAGCTCCCGCTCGACGAGCTCGGCGGCGGACCCCGCCATACGGTCGCGCTGCCAGATCGCGTAGTCGGCGTACCGGACCGGGAGCGGCGGCAGCGGCCTGCCCTCCAGCGCCGCGACCAGCTCGCCGGCGAGCACCTCGTGCGACCGGTCGTCGGTCGCGATGTGGTGCAGCGTGAACAGCACGGTGTGCTCGCCACCGGGCCCGCGGACCACGCGGACCCGGACCGGCGGGGCCGCGGACAGGTCGAAGGGGCGGGTCATCTCCTCGGCGAGCACCTGCCGGGGGTCGCCGTCCTCGATCCGCGCCGGGACCGGCCCGGCCGGCTCGACGACCTGCGCCGGCTCGCCGTCGCCCTCGGCCGGGTAGCGGGTGCGCAGGATCTCGTGACGCTCGAAGAGCCCGGTCAGCGCGGCGCGCAGCCGGTCGGGGTCCCGCGGCCCCGGCACCCTCACCGCGAGGGGCTCCAGGTAGGAGGTGCCCTCCGGGTCGAGCTGGTGCAGGAACCACATCCGCCGCTGCGCGAACGAGAGCGGCACGGGACCGGTCCGCGGCGCGACCGGCACCGGCGGGAGGGCGCGGCCGGCGGTCTCCAGCCGCGTGGCGAGACCCTCGACGGTGCGGGCCTCGAACAGTGCGGCGACCGGCAGCTCGATCCCTCGCTCGGCGCGCAGGCGGCCGACCACGAGGTTGGCCGAGAGCGAGTGCCCGCCCAGGGCGAAGAAGTCCGCCTCGGCGTCGGCCACCGGACGCTCAAGCACCTCCGCGAAGGCCGCCGCCACCGCGCGTTCCGCGGGCGTCCCCGGCTCGCGTCCCGCCGGGACCGCGTCGGCGGGCATCGCCCGCAGGGCCGCCCGGTCGATCTTCCCGTTGGGCGTCGTGGGGAACTCCGCCACCCCGAGGAAGTCCGCCGGGATCAGGTACGGCGGGAGCAGCCGCGCGCAGTGCAGGTGCAGTTCCCGCGCGGAGGGCGGCGCGGCCGGGTCGGCCGGCTGGACGTGGGCGACGAGGCGCGGTCCGGTACCGGCCTCGACCGCCTGGACCACCGCGAACCGCACCCCCTCGTGCGCCGCCAGCACGCCCTCGACCTCGCCCGGCTCGACCCGGTGTCCACGGATCTTGATCTGGTCGTCGGTGCGGCCGAGGATCTCGATCCTGCCGTCCGGGTGACGCCGGGCGACATCGCCGGTGCGGTACAGCCGTCCGCCCGGCACCGTGCCGTAGGGGTCGGGGACGAACCTGTCGGCGGTCAGCGCCGGCCTGCGGTGGTAGCCGACCGCGACGCCGTCGCCGCCGATGCACAGCTCTCCGCTCGCCCCGGTGGGCACCGCGTTCAGTCCGTCGTCCAGGACGTGCAGCGTCGTGTTGGCCACCGGGGCGAAGTCGCGCACCTCGCCGTCCGCCAGGAACGCGACCGACGACCACACGGTCGTCTCGGTCGGCCCGTACAGGTCCCACAGCCGTGCGCCGCCCGCGCACAGGCGGCGCGCGAGCTCGGCGGGCAGCCGCTCGCCGCCGCAGAGCGCGGTGAACCCGGCGGGCGGGCTCCAGCCGCCGTCGAGCAGCAGCCGCCAGGTCGTCGGGGTCGCCTGCATCACGGTCGCGCCGATGCGGGCCAGCAGGGCGGCGAGCCGCTCCGGGTCGCGGGCGTCCTCGGGCTCGGCGACCACCACACGCCCTCCGACGACGAGCGGCAGGAACAACTCCAGCGCCGCGATGTCGAACGACACCGTGGTCACGGCCGGGAAGACGGTGCCGGGGGCCAGCCCCGGCCGCTCGCGCATGGACCACAGGAAGTTGGTGAGCGCCCGGTGCGAGACCAGCACGCCCTTGGGCCGTCCGGTCGACCCCGAGGTGTAGATGAGATAGGCCGGGTCGTCCGGCGTCACCGCCCGCGGCGCGGGTTCCGGGGGCCCCGGCGACATTGCGGGCTCCGCGAGGTCGTCGATCCGCACCACGGTGGCCGCGGCCGCCCCGCCGGCGCCGGAGGTGACCAGCACCCTCGCCCCGGCGTCGTCGAGCACGTAGGAAAGCCGGTCGGCGGGATGGGTGGGATCGAGCGGCAGGTAGGCCGCCCCGGCCAGGTGCACGCCGACCAGCGCCGCGACGAGTTCGACGCCGCGCGGCACGGCCACGCCGACCGGTTCGCCGGAACGCACGCCGAGCCGCCGCAGGCGACCGGCGAGGGCACCGGCCAGTGCCATGAGCTCCGCGTAGCTGAGCCGCCGGTCGCGGCACTCGACCGCCACCGCGTCCGGCGTCCTGGCCGCCTGTGCCGCGATCAGCTCGTGCACCGGAAGCGCGGGGTACGGCTCCGGCGGCATCGCCGCCGCGGCCTCCCTGCCGCTGTCCGGAGCGTGGTCCTCTGGCGGCGCGTGCCGTCGCGAAGGGGTGGGATCCACACCGGTCTGGTCAGGCATGCTCATCGTCCCCTCGGGATGGCTCGGCGGATCGTCAGCGAGCCTCGTCGGCCATGCGCAGCCGCAGGCTGAGCGGGCGCATGTCGGTCCAGACCCGCTCGATGTGGTCCAGGCACTCCTGCCGGGTCCCGGAGGCGCCCTCGGCCCGCCAACCGGCGGGCAGCGCACGGTCGGCGAACCAGACCGAGTACTGCTCCTCGTGGTTGACCACGACCAGGTACTTCTCGTCCGCGGACATCTCTCTCCTCAACGGTCGCGTTGTTCCGCTTCTCCCGGACCCGGCTCCGGGTCCGTGGAGAAGTCGGGAAGGTGGATCCCGAGCCCCCGCGCCGCGGCCTCGTCCATGACGTGGGCGGCGAGGGCGGCGTCGAGGGCGCCGAGCCCGAAAGGCGAGAACACCGTCACGGCTCCGGCGTCATAGGGCAGCGCGGTGCCCGGGGCCAGCAGGTCGCCGATCTCGGCGGTGACGAATCCCCGGTTCCCGGCCAGCCGCGCGGCCAGGTCGAGCGAGGTCGCCTCGCGGCAGACGTGGTCGGTGTCGTCGACCACGTTCCTGGCCGCCAGGATCGACTCGGGGGTCAGGTCGCGCAGCGACACGTGCAGCACGACGGTGCCCGGCAGGCAGGAGTCCGTGCTCAGGTGCGGCTCGCCGGCGGTGGTGGCGAGGGAGACGATCCGGTGCGCGGCCAGCGCCTCCTCGACGTCACCGGCGATCTCGACCTTCAGGCCGGGCACCCGGGACGCGAACTCCCGGGCGCGCTCGGGGTCGAGGTCGAACACCGTGACCGTCGCCAGCTCGGGGAGCTGTGACCGCAGGAAGCGGAGGATCTCGAAGTTGATGACCCCGCAGCCGATCAGCGCGACCCCGCTCCGGACGCCGGCGGGAGCGTCGGCGGTGAGCATGGCCGCGGCCACGGCCGCGCCGGCCGCGGTGCGCCTGGCCGAGATGACCGCTCCCTCCAGCAGCGCCACCGGCCGGCCGTCCGTGACGGAGTTGAGCAGGATCGCGGCCGACGCCCGCTCCAGCCCGAGGGCCAGGTTCCCGGGGAACGACGCCACCCACTTGACCGCCGCGACCGGGCGCTCGCCCCCGACGTAGGCGGGCAGCGCGATGATCCGGTCGCGCGTGTTGCCGGGGAAACGCAGGAAGACCGAGTGCGGTACCGAGGTCTCCCGCCGCGAATGGGCCAGGTAGGCGTCCCTGACGGTCCGGCAGACGGCGTCCTCGGCGTCGTCCAGCACCGCCAGCACGTCGCTTCTACGGAGGATCAGCATGCCGTTTGCTCCTTCCAGAGGTGGGCGATGTCGCCGAACCTCTCCTCCACCCAGACGTCGGAGTAGATGGTGTCCAGGTACCGCTCGCCCCGGTCGGGCAGCAGCAGGACGCAGTTGGCTCCGGCCGGGATCTCCGCGAGCCGCTGCGCGACCGCGCTCACCACGGCGCCCGAGGAACCACCGCCCAGGATCGCCTCGACACCGACCAGCCGCCGGCAGCCGACCACGCAGTCCTGGTCGGTCATCCGGGCCACGGAGTGGGCGATGCCGTCGTAGTACAGCTCCGAGCGAATCGCCGCGCCGTGTCCCGGGATGAGTCGCTGGCAGGACGGCTCGCCGAAGATGGCGCTGCCCTCCGCGTCGACGGCGACGATGTGCGTGCCCAGCCCGTGGTCCGCGACGAACCTGGCGCACCCGTGAATGGTGCCGCAGGTTCCGGTGGCCACGAAGAGGTAGTCGACGTTCCCGTCGAGCTGCCGGACGACCTCCTGCATGATCGTTTCCTGGGCGCGGGCGTTGAGCGGGTTGGCGTACTGGTTGGGCCAGAACGCGTGGGGAATGTCGTGGACGAGCTCGCGGACGCGCCGGATCCTGGCGGACAGGAAGTCGCCCACCTCGTTGTCGGGCTCGCGCACGATGTCCAGCTCCGCCCCGTACGCGGCCAGGATCGCGAGGTTCTGGGCGGTCATCTTCGGATCCGCCACGCAGATGAACCGGAGGCCGAACCAGCGGCACACCTGCGCGAGCCCGATGCCGAGGTTGCCCGAGCTCGACTCGACGACCGTCGACTGGTTCGGGATGAGCTCGCCGCGCTCGATCGCCCCCAGCACCATGCCCATGGCGGACCGGTCCTTCATGCTGCCGCCCGGGTTCAACGACTCCAGCTTGGCGTGGAACCGGACCTGGGACTCCCCGAAGAGGCGCGTCAGCCGCACCAGGGGGGTCGCACCGACCGCGGAGAGGACGCCGTCACCGACCCGCGCGTTCACCGCCGTAGTCGTCCGGCCGGGGGGCGCACAGTCGATGGCCTCATATCCTGCGCTCACCGTTCCGCTCCGTCAGGCAATTCAGAAGATATGCTCCGCGAGACATTGGCACCTTTCCGGATGGCTTCATTCTCATGGGTTTCCGGCAGCACCCGCCAGAACCCGCCGAACATATTTACCGGGCCACCTCGAATGGCTGTCCACATCAGCGGGCCCCAAAACGTGGCCCGACCATAACCAGGGCGCCTCGACAGGGTCAATAGCGCAGGCCGCGGAAATGGTCATTGCCGCAAAAACTCCAGCCGTGCATGATAAGTCTCGACACCGCCGAATTATCGCACCGTATTCACCGAATGAACGGGCCGCCCGGCGCATTAATGTCGCTATTAGACGATGACCGGGAGCTGTCCCGCCGGCGGGACAGCTGGGCGACGCGGACCGCCGGGGAGCACGCCATGGCCGCTCCGACCCCCCGCACGCGAAGGAGAATGCCGAGATGACCACCATTTTGCCCGCTCCGGCGGGCCCGCTGAATAATGTTCGGCCGATGACCGGTGAGGAATACCTGGAGTCGTTGCGCGACGGCCGCGAGGTATATATCGGGGGCGAGCGCGTGCCGGACGTTACCACTCACCCGGCCTTCCGTAACAGCGCGCGTTCCATCGCCCGGCTGTACGACGCGCTACACGAACCGGAGGCCGCGGATGTATTGCGTGTGCCGACCGACACGGGAAACGGCGGATTCACCCATCCGTACTTCAAAACGGCCCGTTCCGCGGCCGATCTGGTCGCCTCCCGGGACGCGATCGTCGCCTGGCAACGGCTCGTCTACGGCTGGATGGGCCGCACCCCGGACTACAAGGCCGGCTTCTTCGGCACCCTGGAGGCCAACGCGGACTTCTACCGCCCGTTCCAGGACAACGCGCTGCGCTGGTACAGGGAGGCGCAGGAGCGGCTGCTCTACTTCAACCACGCGATCGCGCATCCTCCGGTCGACCGGGACCGGCCGGCCGACCGGACCGCGGACGTGTGCGTCCACGTCGAGGAGGAGACCGACTCCGGCCTGATCGTGTCCGGCGCGAAGGTCGTCGCGACCGGGTCCGCGATCACCAACGCGAACTTCATCGCCCACTTCGGCCTCCCGCTCAGGGACAAGAAGTTCGGCCTGGTCTTCACGGTGCCGACGAACTCCCCCGGCCTGAAGTTCATCTGCCGCACCTCCTACGAGCAGGCGGCGGCGGCGCAGGGCAGCCCCTTCGACTACCCGCTGTCCAGCCGGATGGACGAGAACGACAGCATCATGGTGTTCGACCGGGTGCACGTGCCCTGGGAGAACGTTTTCATGTACGACGCCGGCGCGGCCAACTCCTTCGCCGCCGGATCCGGTGTCCAGGAGCGCTTCACCTTCCACGGCTGCGCGCGGCTGGCCGTCAAGCTGGACTTCATCGCGGGCTGCGCGATGAAGGGCGTGGAGGCGACCGGCGTCTCGACGTTCCGCGGCGTGCAGGCCCAGATCGGCGAGATCCTCAACTGGCGCGACCTGTTCTGGGGGCTGTCCGACGCGATGGCCAAGTCGCCGACCTCGTGGCACGGCGACGCCGTGCAGCCGAACCTCAACTACGCCATGGCGTACCGCACGTTCATGGGCGTCGGCTATCCCCGCATCAAGGAGATCCTCCAGCAGACCCTCGGCAGCGGCCTGATCTACCTGAACTCGCACGCCGCCGACTGGAAGAACCCCGACGTGCGTCCCTACCTGGACCGCTACCTGCGCGGCTCGCGGGGCATCCAGGCCATCGACCGGGTCAAGCTGCTCAAGCTGCTCTGGGACTGCGTCGGCACCGAGTTCGCCGGACGCCACGAACTCTACGAGCGCTCCTACGCCGGCGACCACGAGGGCATCCGGGTGCAGACGCTGCAGTCCTACACGGCGAGCGGGCAGGCCCAGGCGCTGAAGGGCTTCGCCGAGCAGTGCATGGCCGAGTACGACCTCGACGGGTGGACCCGTCCCGACCTGATCGGCCCCGAGGGCCTGCCCGGCCACGCGCGTTGACACCGCCCCACGGAGATATCGCCCACACCGAAGGAACCAGCATTGGCCATCATCGCGCTTGAGCCGTTGGCCCGGCCCCGCCGGGAGTACCACCCGCTCGCGTGGAAACCGCTGTCGCTGATCGTCGCGGCCGTCGTCGTGCCGGTGGCGCTGCTCATCGACGGTTACGGCTACAACATCGACGAGCTCTACTTCATCGCGGCCGGTCGGCAGCCGGCCTGGGGATACGCCGACCAGCCGCCGCTCGTGCCGCTGCTGGCCGCGCTGACCGACGCCCTGTTCCCCGGTTCGCTGCTCGCGCTCCGGCTGCTGGACCTGCTCGTGGTCGCGGCCGGTGTCGTGGTCACCGCGCAGATCGCGCGGGAGATGGGCGGCCGGGGGCGGGCGCAGGTCATGGCGGCCGCCGCCTACGCGATCGCGTTCCTCGGCCAGGCGGGCAGGCTCGACACCGAGACCTTCGACGTCGTGCTGTGGATGACGGCCGGCCTGCTGGTGGTCCGCTGGGTCCGGCTGCGCGGCGAGGGCAGGACCGGCCGGAGCGCCGACCTGCCGCTGCTGTGGGCCGGCGTCGTCACGGCCGTGGCGTTGCAGGTCAAGTTCCTCATCCCGGTCTTCTGGGCGGCTCTGGCGGTGAGCGTGCTCGCGGTCGGCCCGCGCGACCTGCTGCGGCGGCCGGCGCTGTGGGCGGGGGCCGCGATCGCGGTGGTCGCCACGGTGCCCGGGCTGGTCTGGCAGACCGTCCACGGATGGCCGCAGCTCCAGGTGGCCGCCGCGCTGACCGGAGAGAACGAGATGCTCTGGGGCGGCCGACCGATGTTCCTGCCGCTGCTGCTGCTGGTCACCGGCATCCCGGTCGGGACGGTGCTGTTCTGCTACGGCCTGTGGGCGCTGCTGCGCTGCCCCGACCTGCGTGACCACCGCTTTCTCGGGTGGACCGTGCTCGGCGTGATCGCCGTCCTGCTCGCGGCCGGCGGCCGCTTCACCTACGTCGGCGGGGTGTTCCCCCTCGCCTTCGCGGCGGCGGCGGTACGGATGGAGCGGCACCGGCCGGCCCGCTGGTGGCGCTGGACCGTCAGCCGGCCGGTCTTCGTGCTGGCGGCGCTGCTGCCGCTGGTGCAGCTGCCGATCACCCCGGCCGCGGAGCTCAGGCAGCCGACCACCCCGCAGGAACGGTCGGACATGCTGGAGGCCTTCCTCCAGCTCGGCTGGCCCGAGCTCGCGAACTCGGTCACCCTGGCCTACAACGCGCTGCCACCGGCCACCCGGGACCGGACCACGATCCTCACCCGGTACTTCTGGCAGGCGGGCGCCCTGGAGGTGCTGGGCACCGGGCAGGGGCTGCCGCACCCGTACAGCGGGCACCGCGGGTACGGCTACCTGGCGACCCCGCCGGAGGAGCCGGGCCCGGTCCTCTACGTCGGCGGGATGGACGACGAGCTGCGGTCGATGTTCTCCGGCGTCCGGCAGGTGGGCACCGTCGAGGGCAGGATCGGCCTCGGGATCGGCACTCCGATCTGGTTCTGCGAGGGCCGTACCGCGGCCTGGTCGCGGATCTGGCCGCTGTTGAAGCGGGAGGACGCCGCCCGGCGGGCCAGACCGGGCTCCTGAAGGACCACATGCGTGAGGGCGGGCACCGGCCCGCCCTCACGCGCATACCCGTCAGACCTCGAAGTGCAGCGCCACCTGCCGGATCCGCTCGATCAGGGCCGCCTGCTGCAGGCTTCCCTCCTGCTGCGGCCGGACGTCGCCGCCGTGCAGCACCGAGCGCACGAAGGCGCCGATCACGTTCGCGAACTGGTGGTCGGCCGGCAGGATCAGTTCCTCGCGATGGTCCTGGCGCTCGACGCGCAGCACCGGCAGGTGCGTCTCCGGCGGGGTGAACACCCGGTCCAGCAGGATCCGGCCGGTGCTGCCCGAGAGCTGGTAGTCGTTCCGGTAGGAGTGCTCCATGCCGAAGGTGAGCTGCGCGGGGACGCCCTGCGGCGTGCAGAGCAGGACGCTCCCGGACATCACCACGTCCTGCTTCTGGTCGTGCCGGAAGACGGCGCCGATGACCTGAAGATCTCCGCCGAGGAAGTGCACCGCCGCGCGGACCGGGTAGCCGCCGAAATCCAGGAAGGCGCCGCCGCCGACGTCACGCTGGTAGCGGATGTCGCCCTCTGGTTTGGGAGGGATGGTGAAGGCGGCGGCGAAGCCGCGCAGCTCGCCGATCGCGCCGTCGGCGACCAGCTTGCGTACCGCGGCGTGCTGGGAGTGGTGCAGGAACATGTAGTTCTCCAGCAGCACCAGCCCGCGCGAGCGGGCCAGCGCCAGGAGCCTGCTCGTCTCCGCCTGGTTGTCGGTCATCGGCTTCTCGACCAGGACGTGCTTGCCGGATTCGAGCGTCCGCTCGATCCACTCCGCGTGCAACAGCGCCGGCAGCGGGATGTAGACGGCGTCGACGTCCGGACGGTCCAGCATCGACTCGTACCCCTTGAGCGGGACACCGCCGAACCGGTCGGTGAACGCGGTCGCCTTCCGCAGGTCACGGCTGGCAACCGCGGTGACCTGCACGTCCGCGTCGGCCACCATCGCGGGAAGGGTCCGCCGCCAGGCGATGTCCGCGCATCCCATGACTCCCATGCGAAGCCGGTCGGTGCTGACACTGATCATTGGTGCGACTCCACTCGGCATAGGACGGACAGAAGGCGATCGCGCGAACCCACCGCGGCATCCCGGTTCAGCGCTGCGGACCGGCCTTCAGCGCCGCGTAGTGCGCCAGGCAATCCTCGTAGGTGGGGAGCAGCCCCTTGGCCGCCGCCTCGGCCAGGGTGGGCGCGCCCGCGTCCTTGTCCGACATGATCGGCGGCTCGGTGAGATCCCACGGGATACCGATCTCAGGGTCCCGTGGATCGATCTCGAGCATCGTGCCCGGTTCGTACGCCTCCGAGCACAGGTAGTTCATGCAGGCGTCGTCGGTCAGCGCCAGGAAGGCGTGCCCGAGACCGTCGGCGAGATAGACCGCGATGCCGGACTTCTCGTCCTGCAGCGTCGTCTCGTACTTCCCATACGTCGGCGAGCCGACCCTCAGGTCCACCACGACGTCCAGCACCGCGCCGCGCACGCAGGTGACCAGTTTGGCCTGACCCGGCGGGAGCGCGGTGCCGTGGATGCCGCGCAGCGTGTTGCGGCGGCTCGACGAGTAGTTGGCCTGGCCGACGGTGAAGGGGTAGCCGATCGCATCGGAGATCACCTCGGAGCGGAACGCCTCGTAGAAGTATCCGCGCCGGTCGTCGTACTTGGTCGGCGTCAACCGGTAGGCGTCCGGCACCGACAGCTCGGTCACCATCATCGAGTCGAACATCCGCCACCACACTCCTGAGTGAGAACGTCACGGCCGGCGATCGGCTCGCCGGCCTTCCGATAGCTACGCGGCCCGGCCCGCACGGTAGCCCACGATCAGTACAGGCTGTGCATGCAGGTGAGCAGGCTGCGGGCCTCGATGTTGAGGTAGTGGCCGTGCCGCAGCAGGTCTGTGAGCTGGCGGACGGTCATCCAGCGGAAGTTCGCCGGCAGGTCGAGGGAGAAGTCCTCACCGACCTCGGCGATCTGGTAGCGGGTCAGGGCCTGGTAGAAGCGCCCGCCCTCCTCGGAGAGCACCGCGTCGTAGCGCATGGTCGCGTTGGCCAGGGCGTCACGCAGCAGGAGGTCCTCGATCTCCGTGACCCCCGCCCCCGGCAGCAGCTGCACGGTCGGCGCCATCTCCACCATGTCCATCAGGCCGAACTCCGGTCTGGCCTGGACCAGCAGGTGCAGCACCCCGTCGATGGGTCGCGCGACGAACATCGCGCGCCCCTCCCCGCGGGGGAACAGCAGCGGCTGGGTCCACCGCTTGACCTCCCTGGTCCCGGCCTCCACCTCGGCCGCGATGATCCGGAAGTGCCGGCCCTCGCCGTCGGTGATCTCGTCGTCGGTCCGCTCCCAGCCGCCGACCTTCGCCAGCGGCACCAGGCGGGCCGTCCAGTCGCACCGGGTCTTCGTCTCGGTGAACCAGCTCAGCACCTCGCCGACGCCGGCATCGTCCGGCCGGTACCGGTAGGAGCGGATGAGCGCGTCCCTGAACGGGTCTCCGGTCGACGCGTCCTCCTCGTCCGGCAGCTCGACCGGCAGGCAGGACAGGACCGTGCGGGCGTCCATGTTGACCAGGTTGTCGACCTGGATGAGCTCGCGGATCTGGGCCAGGGTGAGCCAGCGGTAGTCCTCGTGCACCGGCACGTCGCCGGTCATGAGCACCACCATGTTGCGGTTGCGCTTGCGCCAGAACCAGGCCCCCTGCTCCGACTGCAGGACGTCCACCAGCACCTGGCCTCGGGCCGGTCCGACGAAGCACTCCAGGTACCTGGTGCCGGCGCCGCGGTGCACCTGGGTGTAGTTGCTCCGGGTCGCCTGGACGGTCGGTGACAGTTGCAGCGTGTTGATGTTGCCCGGTTCCATCTTCGCCTGCATCAGGCAGTGCAGGACGCCGTCGAACTCCTTCACCACGATGCCGAGAATCCCGATCTCCGGCTGGTTGATGATCGGCTGCGACCACGTCTCCCGGCCGCCGTCGCGGACCTGCAGGCCCTCGATGGTGAAGAAGCGCCCGCTGGCGTGCGCCAGGTTGCCGGTGTCCGGCTCGAAGTTCCAGTCGTCCAGCCGGGAGAAGGGGATCCGCTCCACCATGAAGCGACCGCTGCGGTGCCGGTCGGCCCACCAGTCGTGGAACTCCTCGGTGGACATGAGCGCCCCGTCGTCGGCCGCCGAGATCCGGCGCGTCGGCGCGCCGGCCGCCTCCCCGGTCTGCGCGCGCGAAGCCGCGAGTCGCGTCATGATGGGTCCCTTCCCGTCCTCGGTGCGGTTTTCTTCAGACCTTCGCCAGGACGTCGCGGAGCGTGTCGATGACCCGTTCCTGGTCGATGTCGGAGAGCGAGGCGTACATGGGCAGGGAGAAGATCTCGTCGGCCACCGTCTCGGTGACCGGCAGGGAGCCCTTCCGGTAGCCGAGGTGTGCGAAGCCCGACTGGGTGTGCACCGGCCACGGGTAGCTGATGTTCAACACGATGCCGTGCGCCTTGAGCGCCTCAAGGATCCTGTCCCGCTTCGGGTGACGCACCACGTGGACGTAGTACACGTGGTCGTTGCCGGGAGCGGTCTTCGGGGTCACCAGGTCGGTGCCGGCGAAGGCCTCCGCGTAGCGGGCCGCGATCACCCGCCGCCTGGCGATGTAGTCGTCGAGCCGGGTCAGCTTGCGGCGCAGGATCTCGGCCTGCACCTCGTCCAGCCGGCTGTTGTATCCGGGCGTGGAGACAACGTAGTACTGGCTCTCCATCCCGTAGTAGCGCAGGCGGCGCAGGTTCGCGTCCACCTCCGCGTCCCGGGTCATGGTGGCGCCGCCGTCGCCGTAGGCGCCCAGCACCTTGGTGGGGTAGAAGGAGAACGCCGCGACCTGCCCCATCGAGCCGGCGATCCGGCCGTGGTGGCGGGCGCCGTGCGCCTGCGCGCAGTCCTCCAGGATCGGCAGGTTGTGCTCGGCGGCGATCGCCTCCAGCGGCGCCATGTCGACGCACTGCCCGTACAGGTGGACCGCCACGATGCATCGCGTGCGGTCGGTGACGAGGGCGGCCACCTGCTCGACGTTCATCAGGTAGGTGTCGGGGTCGATGTCGGCGAACACCGGCGTCGCGCCGACCGCGTCGATCGCGACGACCGTCGGGGCGGCCGTGTTCGAGACGGTGATCACCTCGTCACCGGCGCCGACGCCGAGGGCGCGCAGGCCGAGCACGATCGCGTTGGTGCCGTTGTCGACGCCCACACAGTGCGGGACGCCGTGGTAGGCGGCGAACTCCTCCTCGAACGCCTGTACGCTCGGCCCGAGCACCAGCCGTCCCGAACGGAACACCGTGTCGACCGCGTCGAGGATGTCGTCACGTTCCTTCTCGTACTCCGGCAAATAACCCCACACGAAAAGGGTCATCGGGGCACGTCACCTCCAATGCGCGAGGGCCCGTCCAGCAACTGGCCGCGGGCTCGGACGACGGGTTTCAGACGATGTGCTTGAGCAGGTCCACTCCGTGCACGTCCCAGGCCTCGCGGTAGATCGCGAAGACGTGGACGTCCAGGACCTGGCCGTGGAAGTACGTGTGCCTGGGCAGGACCGCCTCCGCCTCGACCATCAGCGCGTGCGGCTCGGCGAACCCCAGGCTCTCGATGCCGGGATCGGTGGCGTGGAAGTAGACCTTGCGCGTGCGCCACATCGCGAAGGCGAAGTTGACCGTGAGCGCGGCCGCGTCCGTCCGGATCTCGTCCGGCTGGCCGGCCAGGTGGACGTCGGCCTTGAGGTGGCCCGCCGGGGCGAGTTCGGACAGCGTGCTGAACCCGACGACCTCCCCGGTGTCCTTGCGGTGCACCAGGAAACAGGCGGACAACCCCTGGCCGAAGGTGTCGACGAACCTGTCGATCACCGGCAGACCGCTGTGCCCCAGTCGGAACAGGATGTCGTAGACCTTGGCGGCGTCCTTGACGCCCGTGGGCCGCAGCTCGATCTGCCTGGACTCGGTGTAAGGAAACAACATTTCTTGGTCATCCTCGTTTCGGAGCCGAGCTCCGGCGACATGAAATGGCATTCACGCGCCAATGGCACAGATTCTTCGGGAAACGCGCACGGATCATCACCTGTCCCGCCGGCGGGACAGGTGGACACACACCGAATCAGTACATCGGCCGGAAATCCTTCGGGTGTTCACCAGATCTATCACATCGGCACGATCACCGGCACCCCGCCGGTTATTTCAGGTAGCCGGACAAGAACGGTGATCGGGGTCAACGCTATTGCCCCCACCATGAGGCCGTGACTACTGTCGTCGGCGTTTAGGCGTCCGCCGACAAAGCCTCGTTTAGGAGCGGGTCCGCGAAAGCACTTCCAAGTTTTGTCGATTCGGACCTCGCGTGGACATCGCCGCGACCGCACGAAAGGACGAAAGATATGTCAGACAATGACCTGGCCACCGATGTCGACCTCACCCTGGTCGACGATGTGGAGCGCATGGTCCGGGGTATCGCCGAAATGATCTGCGCCGAGCAGCCCGATGTGCCGCAGCCGGAGTCGCTGCACGACCTCGACTCGTTCTCGATGGTCCAGATCCTGCTGGAGCTGGAGAACACCACACAGCTCAAACTGCTGGAGCGGTTCGAGGGCTTCCAGGGCGAGACGTTCCGCGACCTCGCGGAGTTCATCGTCAAGTTCACCGTGGAGGACGATCAGGAGAAGCAGCAGGGAGCCACGGAGGCACCCCGGGAGCAGGCGTCGCCGGTTTAGCCGCCGGCCCGTGCGCTGTCCCGCCAGCGAGACAGCGCAGTGGCGGCAGTACCGGAATCCCGGGTGTCGGCCGACCAAACAATGCGCCTGGGAAAACGGGCGCAGAATAATCCGTGGAATGCCACTGGGGCCACTTTTACCGGCAGGCCGTTCATTGCGCCCGGAGTACCATTGACCCAGGATGATGATATGCCCGACACATTGCACGTGATCTCTCCCGAACCGGCCCGGGAACCACTCAGGTTGCACCCCCCGAGGCATCGGATCGAGCGGCGGTCGATCCTTATGTGGACGCTCAACGCGCTGATCTGGGGAATATTCGTCGTCGGCGCTCTCAGTGTGCTGTACGCGCTGGTTCCGGATACCCGGCCGTGGCTGGGCCCGGTGATCTGGATTTTCTCGGCGATTTACGCGGTGAACGTGGCGGTCATGCCGACCTGGCGTTATCTGGTGCACCGCTGGGAGATCAACGACCAGGCCGTCTACGCGCTCAACGGCTGGATCACCCGTGAGTGGCGGATCACCCCCATCTCGCGCATCCAGTCCGTGGAGACCAGAAGGGGTCCGCTGCAGAACGTGCTGGGCCTGGCCACGCTCAAGGTGACCACCGCCTCCAGGGAGGGCGGGATCACCATCGACGGGCTGGACGCGGAGGTGGCCGAGGAGTGCTCGCGCCGGCTCACCGAGATCACCCAGGCCACTCCGGGAGATGCCACGTGAGCACCACCCGGTCGGCGGACGAACCGCTCCGGACGGACCCGCCGCCCGCCGATCCGCCACCGCCCGCTGACTCACCGCCGCCCGCCGACCCGTCGCCGCCGGCCACGAAGGCGGCGGCCGAGGCCGTCGAGGTGGTCGACGACGGGGTGGGCTGGCAACGGCTGAGCAGCCGGGTGGCGTGGGTCGACGGGCTGAGATTCGTGCTCAGCCTGATCCCCAGCTTTCTCACCATGTTCGTCTTCGACCGGGGTTTCGACGCCTGGCCGGTCCTCATCATCACCGTGGTCGGCACCACGGTCAGCATCCTGAACCTGCGGCGCTGGCTGACCACCAGGTACCGGCTGACCACCGACCGGGTCGAGATCCGCCGAGGGGTGCTGGTCCGCAAGTACCGCTCCGTCCCCAGGGACCGGATCCGCACGGTGGACACCACCGCGAAGTTCCGGCACCGGATCGCCGGGCTCCGCGTGCTGCACATCGCCTCCGGCGAGGCACGCACCTCTTTCAAACTCGACGCCATCCCCAAGAAGGCGGCCGAGGAGCTCCGCGACGAGCTGCTGCGCGATCGAGGGAGCACGGATCCCCGCGAGGACGTGACTCCCGAGAACGACCGCCCGGCGCCCCAGGAGACCGTCATCGCGCGGCTCAGCTGGTCCTGGATCCCGTACAACGTGATCAGTATCTGGTCCTTCCTGGCCGCGGGGCTGTTCCTGTTGAGTGCCAGCCTGACGCTGCAGATGTTCGACGTCGACCTCTGGGAGATCATCGGTAACCTGGCCGGCTGGGCGGACCTCGGCCTGGGCTGGTCGATCGCCGTCGGGGCCACGGGCTGCTTCGTCGTGGGCACCGTCGGCCTGACGATCACCTTCTTCAAGGAGAAGTGGAACTTCGAGCTGGTCCGCACCACGACCGATGACGGCGGCACGGCGCTGCTCACCCGGCAGGGGCTGTTCGGGACCCGCGAGGTATACCGCGACGACAGGCGCCTGCGCGGGGTTCACATCAGCGAACCGCTGCTCTCCCGATGGATGGGACTGGCCGAGACAGAGGTCATCTCGACCGGGCTGCGGTGGATCCCCGGGAGCGACGCGTCCAGCAGCATCCTGCCGCGCGCGCACATCGGCGAGGCGCGCCGGGTGGCGATCCTGGTCCTCGGAGACGAGCACCGGCCGCTGGAGGCGGCACTCCGCGCCCACCCGCGCGCCGCGCTGTACCGCCGGCTGATCTGGGCCGTCTACATGCCGGGGATCGTCGCCGGCCTGCTGGCCTGGCTGGGGGCGACCGGCGCCGTCCCCGGCCGGATCTGGCTGGTCCTCGTCGCGCTGATGCCGGTGACCTGCCTTTTGGCGTTCGTGGCGTACCGGTCACTGGGGCACACGCTGGCCGGGCCTTACCTGGTGATGCGATCCGGGGTGGTGCGGCGCAACACGGTCGTGCTGCAGTGCCGGGGAGTGATCGGCTGGACGTTCAGCCAGTCGCTTCTGCAGCGCGCGCTGGGGCTGATGACCATCCGGGTGTCGACCGCGGCCGGGGCTCGCTCGTACGAGATACCGGACGTCGCCGCGGACCAGGCCGTGACGTTCGCGCACGGCGGGACCCCGGAACTGGTGTCCGAATTCCTGGTCAACGACAACCCGTCCAGCTGACCCCGCTCACCTACCTGGTGGACAGGAGGTAGAAATGCGCCAGACCAACCTCACGGATGACTTTTCCGTGAGCGCGATCGGCCTCGGCTGTAGCTCGATGTCACACGGCTACGGACCGGCCGACCGGGATGACGAGGAGTCCGTCCGGGTCATCCACCGGGCCATCGACTACGGCATCGACATCTTCGACACCGCGGACGTCTACGGGCCGTACACCAACGAACAACTGCTCGGGCGCGCGCTCGGATCGCACCGGGACGACGTGACGATCGCCACCAAGTGCGGCCTGGTGGTCGGGCCGGACGGCAAGTTCCGTCGCAACGGCCGGCCCGAGTACCTGCGGACCGCCTGTGAGGGATCGCTCCGCCGGCTCGGGACCGACTCCATCGGGTTGTACCAGCTGCACCGGGTCGACCCGGCCGTCCCGCTCGTCGAGACCTGGGGAGCGCTGGGCGAGCTGGTCACCGAGGGCAAGGTCCGGGCGCTCGGCATCTCCCATGCCACCTGCGAGGAGCTGGAGTTGGTCCACTCGGTGTTCCCGATCACCGCGGTCCAGTACGAGCTGTCGGTATGGTCCACGGGCACCCTCGACGACGTCCTGCCGTGGAGTCAGAAGAACGGCGTGGGGTTCCTCGCCTTTGCTCCGCTGGGCCGCGGGTACCTGTCCGGCCACGTCGACCACACCGCCCTGGGCGCGGACGACTCCCGCAGCCGGGACCCGCGCTTCAGCCCTGATGCGATGAGCGTCAACCAGGCGATCGTCGAGGGCCTGCGCTCGATAGGCGCCCGGCACGAAGTCACCTCGGCGCAGGTGGCGATCGCCTGGACGATGGCCCAGGGCGGCAACGTCGTCCCCATCCCGGGAACGAGGCGACGGCACTGGCTCGGGGACAACGCGGCCGCGGTCGATCTGCTCCTCACTCCCGAGGATCTGCGCGACATCCACAACCTCCCGTCGGCGGTGGGCGAGATGAGCTGGGACCAGTTCCGTTCCACCGGCTCGCCGACGCATCGGAGCTGACCCAGATGACAGGACCCAAAAAGTTGATCTTTCCGCATACGGCGTCACGCCGCGTCGTGCTCCATCCCGCGAGCGGTACCGACCAGGCCGGCTTCGCCCAGGTATTCGTACGTACCGGGGTGGAGAGCGTCCGCCCGGCGGTACGGCCGGCCCGGGGAACGATGCGCGCCCACGCCGCGTTCCACGTCTCCACAACCGCCACCAACGAGCGTCTGGGCTTCGCCGGCCTGCACGCGCTGGACCCGGCCGGGCATGTCAGGTGCGCCGTCTACCTGGACCCCCAGCGGGCCCGGCTGGGCGTGGGCTCCGAGGCCATCCTGCTGATGATCAACTATGCCTTCGCCACACTGAACATCGACCGGGTGATCGGGCAGACCACCGAGGCCAGCTTCACCTCCTTCGGGATCACCGGGGGCGACAGGGAGATCGGCGCTCTGCACGATCACATGTACTTCCGCGGACGCCTGTGGGACCTGCACAACTTCGAGATCGAGCGTCCGAACTGGGAGGAGTACATCGACCGGAACGCCACCGGCGTGCTTCCCTCGCCGCTGAGCTGGCGGGCCGCGCCGCCCCGGCCCCTTGAGGTGTCCTGACGGCCCGCTGGACGTCGCGCCGTCCCCGTCGCGGCTCATCCGCTCCGGCAACGTGAAGGAGAACACATGGCAACCACGGCCGCGAAACCGCTGATCACCGTACTCGGCGCCTCGGGCCTGCTGGGCACGGCCGTCGCCCGCGAGCTGGCGGCCAGGCCGGTCCGGCTCCGGCTGGTCGGGCGCCGCCCCACCTCCGTTCCGTCCGAACCGCGCGCCGATGTCGAGGTGCGCATCGCCGACCTGACCCACGGCGGCGCCCTCGCCTCCGCGGTCGACGGCGCCGACGCGGTGATCCACCTGGTCGCGCACATGGGCAACGCGAGCACGTGGCGGGCCGCCGCGGTCGACCCCACCGCGGAACGGGTCAACCTGGGCCTGGTCCACGATCTCATCGACGCGGTCCGGACGCGGCGCCCGGCGCGGCCGCCGGTGGTGCTGTTCGCCGGATCGGTGTCGCAGGGAGGGCGTTCCTCGTCGGCCCGGTTCGACGGCAGCGAACCGGACGAGCCGCTGACCGCCTACGACCAGCACAAGCTGGACGCCGAGCGCGCGATCAGGGCGGCCGACGCCGAGGGGCTGATCCGGGGGAGCACGTTGCGACTGGCGACCCTCTACAGCCGGGGTACGGATCCGATCGCACTGGACCGGGGCGTGGTCTCGGTCATGATGCGCCGGGCGTTCACCGAGCAGCCACTGACGATGTGGAACGGCGGCGCCCCCAAGCGCGACCTGCTCTGTGTCGACGACGCGGCCACCGCGTTCGTCGCCGCGCTGGACCAGGCCGACGTGGTCTCCGGCCGGCACTGGCTGATCGGCACGGGCCAGGCGACCAGTGTCGCCGACCTGTTCACGATGATCGCGAAGGTCGTCGCCACTCAGTCGGGGCGGCCTCCGGTCCCGGTCGTCCCGGTCTCGCCGGCGGAGCACTCCATGCCCACGGACACGATGGATTTCGTCGCCGATCCGGCCATGTTCCAGAGGGCCACCGGCTGGGCACCCCGCGTGTCACTGCTGGACGGGCTGGAGGGCGCGGCAGCCGCCATCGCCCACGAGCCCACCTGACCGTCGCAACCCGAGGAGGGAAAGTTCGGTGCGAGTCCTGTTCGCCGTGAACCGAGAGAAGAGCATTTTCCAGTACCTCGTGCCGCTGGCCTGGGCGCTGCGCACGGCGGGCCACGAGGTGCGCGTGGCCGGCCAGCCCTCCTTCGCCAAGGTGATCACCCAGGCCGGGCTGACGGCCGTGCCGCTGGGCGACGACCGCAACCCGTGGCGGATCACGGAGAACAGGCAGGACAGGCTGGATGCCCTCCGCGCCGGCATCATGGCACCGTACGACGCCTTCGACGACCCCGCGAAGGCCACCTTGGAGTACCTCAAGCCGGGGATGCTCAAGGCGACACAGGGGTGGCACCGGGTGAGCAACTTCCCGATCATCAAGGAACTGGTGGACTTCGCCCGGCACTGGCAGCCCGACCTGGTCGTCTGGGCACCGCTGACCTTCGCCGGAGCGATCGCCGCCAAGGCCTGCGGGGCGGCGCATACCCGGCTGCTGTTCGGCATCGACGTCTACGGCGGCGTCCACCGGCTCTACCGGCGGCTCAACGAGCGGCAGCCGCCCAAGGACCGTGCCGACCCGCTCGCCGACTGGCTGGCCGGCTACGGCCGCAAGTACGGCTTCGACTTCACCGAGGACATGCTCACCGGGAACTTCACC
>NZ_JBEXGU010000049.1:0-55727 GCF_040607515.1 Streptosporangium sp. NPDC005286
CCGACCTAGGTCGGCACCCCCCTTCTGCTGCCCCTTTGCTACTTGAGAGCCATGCGGAACACGAACGCGTCGTAGCGATCCCGCGGGTACGACACATCGGAAATCATGATGACTCGGTCATCGGCGGACAGAAACTGCTGGTGGACCGTCTTGACGAGATCGCCGGGGGTTGTGCGCAGCCACTCGGCATGAGGCGCTGTCGGTAGCTGGTCAGAGATGGTCTCTTCCAGGAAGGCCGCCCCCGATACATCGGCAACATCCACCGGATGGTAGGTGTCCGAGATCGAGATTGGCCGCCCATCCTCGGTGGCACGGGTGATGACGTAGGTGATCAGCTCACCCACTGAGAGACCGAGAGCCTCCGCAAGTTCGCTGGTGGCGGGGATCTGCTCAGTCTCCCGTTCTACCTGGATGTCTCGATCGGATTCGTTCTGGAACGTGCGCTCCGCGGTTTCCAGCTGGCGCTCGGGGGAGACGCGAACGAGGTTGGGTCGGTCGGCGACGAAGATGCCTCGCCGCCGCACGGATCGAACGAGCCCCTGGCTCAGGAGCAGTTCGAGGGCCTTCCGAACCACGATGTCCGACACGCCGTTCTTCTGGGCGATCTCGGCATAGCTCGGTAGTTGCACGCCGGGAGGAAGCTCCCCCCCGCGAATACGTCGGGCGTACTCGCCTGCGATGCGGACGTAGGCCGGTTCTGGCACTTGATGATCATCCCTTCAACTGCTCTTCGGTGATGCCTCCAACGTATACGCATCATCGTATACCCAGATCTTGTGCGTATACGAAGTTACGTATACGCTCCTGCTTGTGACTCCTCCACATGGACGGGTCACCGGAAGCACTCGGAAGGCGGTCCGACGGGATCGCGCGCCGACGCCGACGAAGCCGCTTCGACCGACGGGCCGAACGCACTCGACGCCTGACAACTTCATGGGTTACCGCCTCCCGCGAAAAAGGCGGCCCGCACAGGTCACGACCCTGCGCACTGATCTTTCGTCCACCGAATCCACCTGGATCGGGGACGGCCTTGCCCGCCAAGACACGAGCCGTTCCCTCGATGACCAACCGACGAGCAAGGAGAACGACGATGCTCCCCACCCCCAAGACCAGTCGTTTCGTCCCGTTCCTGCTCACAGCTCTGGCGCTGTTCTTCATCGTTCGGGAGCCCACCCACGCCGCTCAGTTCGTGACGAGCGCCTTCGCCGGCCTGATGGCGGTCACCGACTCGCTGGTGACCTTCGCCAGCGCCCTCGGCTGATCCGCCCAAACGAGAGGGAGCGGCCCCCATCCACCAAGACATGGGCCGCTCCCGAACTCCCCGAAAAGGAGCACCACCATCATGACCCACGGGTCCATCAACAAGAAGAGAGCCGCGACCGGTTCTCCCTGGTTGCCGCCAGGCACCGCGAGCACCTGGGTGTGCCAGTGCGGCGGCATCAACCCGCGCACCTCGACGACGTGTCAGAGGTGCCAGCGATGACCGCCCTCTCCACGCTGCGCCGCGTCCACCTTGCCCAGAAGGCGCACCGGCGGGCATTGCGTCAGGCGATGTTCGCCGCCGGACCGGCCTGCGACGACACCACCGCCGACCTGTTCGCCACCCCCGACGCTTTCGAGCCCGAGCCGGACACGGCCCGGCAGGAGCGGGAGGCCGCGGCCAAGCAGATCTGCGAGCCCTGCCCGGCTCGTGCGGAGTGCCTGGCCTACGCCCTGTTCACCCGCCCCACCGAGGGCGTGTGGGCGGGACTGACCGCCAGCGAGATCCGCGCCCTGTCCCTGTATCGCTCCCCGGTCGGCAGCGGACAGGAGGTGGCCTGAGATGGCCCGCTTCTTCTGTCTGGACTGCCGCTCTCGCTCGGCCAGTGCCATTGGTTGCCGCCGTTGCGGCACCACCACCGGCCGTCAGGTCCAGCGCTGCCCCGTTCATGGCGCCCGCTGCCGGGCCGCCTGTCGGCTGTGCCGCACCCTCACCCGCTCCCAGTCCATCTGATCAAGGAGAAAGGAAATCGGCATGACCGCCGCCGCTACGTTCGCCGCTGTCTTCGCGGCCCTGTTCGCCGCCCACTCCGTGGGGGATCACTGGGTGCAGACCCATGGCCAGGCGTGTGCCAAGGGAGCTCCCACCGTCGCCGGACGGCTGGCCTGTATCCGGCACGTGGCCACCCTCACCCTAACCAAGACCGCCGCCCTGGCCGCGCTCGCCCTGGTGACCGGCCTGACGCTGCACCCGCTCGCGTTCCTCGCCGGGCTGGGGGTGGACGCCCTCTCGCACTACTGGGCCGATCGGCGCGTGACGCTGGCCCGGCTGGCCGAAGCCCTCGGCAAGGGCGACTTCTACCGCCTCGGCGCCCCGCGCCCCGGCACCACCGACGCCCCGCATCTGGGCACCGGTGCCTACGCCCTCGATCAGTCCTGGCACATCGGATGGCTGTTCGTCGCTGCCCTGATCATCGCCGCCTGACCTGCAACGGAGACGACATGAACGAGAACACCTACACCCGCACCTACACCCACCCCGACGTACTGACCATCGGTGTTCGTGACGGTTGGGCCGACCCACGGACCGACCCCACCCGCATCGACTGGGCCACCCGCCAGGCCGCCGCCGTGATCCCGTTCCGCGTGGTGAACGGCCGCCCGCTCAGCCCCGGCGCACCGACCGGCATCCGCTACGGCCGAGGCGAGCTGGGCCACTGGGGAGAGCAGGTCTGTGCCGACGCCATCGTGACCGCCACCGACGAGCACGGGCACCGGTGGCTGGTCATGGTCGAGCGAGGCGACGGCCACGGCTGGGCGCTGCCGGGCGGCACGGTGGACCCCGGAGAGGACCCGGCCGACGCCGCGGCCCGGGAACTGGGCGAGGAGACGGGCCTGTTCCTGGGAGGCGGCGGGAACTTCCAGCCCCTTGCTGCCCGGTACGTCCCCGACCCCCGCGCTTCGGATGAGGCGTGGATGGTGACCGTGCCCGCCTCCTGTGATCTGGGGGCCGTTGCCCGCGGCAACCTACCCGCCGTGACCGGGGCCGACGACGCCGCCCGCGCCGCGTGGGTACGCGCCGACAGCTACACCGCCCTGACCGCCTACCTGGCCACGACGTACAGCGGAAGGGTGTTCGCCGCCCACGTGGACCTGCTGCGCGACATCGTCAAGCCGGTCCTCACGAAGGGACACCACCAGTGAGCATCACCACCCCCACCCCTGAGCCAACTCCCGACGACGTCGCGCGTGGCCTGGCCGAGTTCGAACGCCACCTGGCCGAGCAGGTCCCCGCCCTCCCCGCAGCGCTGCCGGCGCTGCCGGTGGACAGCGACGGGCAGACCAAACGCGTGCAGCGACTGCGCACCGAGGTGGCCGAGGCGCACCTGCTGGCCGATCTCCAGGGCGACGATGCGCCGCTGCTGGTGGACACGGCCAAGGTGCGCAAGCGCCGCAAGGCCGCCCGTGAGGCGTCCCGGCTGCACGAGCTGGGCCAGAACCCGGCCATGCGCGCCTGGCAGGCCGCGCGGATGCGGCGGCTGCTGGTGGCTGTCGCCATGGTCTCGCTGACCCTGGCGCTGGCCTGGTCCACGGCCGGCGTCCAGGCGTTCGCCGCCGAAGACGCCCCGCCGTGGTCACCCGCGTGGATGTTCGCCTGGCTGGTCGAGCCCTTCATGAGCATGGCGCTGCTGTTCGTGGTCGGCGCCCGCGCCTATCTCGCCACCCGCGGCCAGCCGATCGTCTCGCGCCCCCTGGTACGGATCGAGGGGTTGTTCCTGGCGCTGACGTTCGGCATGAACGTCTGGCCGTACCTGCCCTGGTCCCTGCCGGACGGGGAGACGTTCAAGGTCTCCGGAGTGGTGCTGCACATCCTCGGCCCGATCATCGCGGTGGCCATCGTCATCGCCCTGCCGATCGTCCTGGGCGCGTTCGCCACGCTGGATCACGGCCGAGGAGACGAGGGGCTTACTGGCCTTACGTACAGCGCAAACGCCCATGATCCGGTAAGGGCGCCCGGCCCGGACGTGGCCCACCTGATCGACCGGGCACGGACGCTCATCGCCACCGGAGAGCTTCCGGAGGCCCCCAGCGCCTACCGCCTTCAGCGCGTGCTCCGGTGCGGCATGGACGACGCCCGCGCCGTCCGTGACGCCCTCAACCACCCCACCACCAACTAGGCCAAGGAGCCACCCGCCATGTTCACCTTCGCCCTCATCCTCAGCCTCGCGTGCCTGGCCATCCCGGTGTCCGTCTTCGCCCGCATGGTCATCACCGGCCGACGCGTCCGCGCCGAGATCCACTCCAGCATGTCGATGCACCGCCGGACCTGCTGCGGCCACAGCGCCACCCGCGACGCCGACCGATGAACCCGACCAACGAGCCGAACCGCACACCGTCCCCGACCATCACGCAGGACGCGGCCCCAACTCCGCCAAGAACCGTGACCGCGCCCCGCAACCCCGCCCGCTCGATCGCACACGAGGTGACCCCATCATGACCGACATCCCGACCGAGACCAACGGACATCACCCGAACTGGACTCCCGATCTCACCACCGCCATCCCCGAGCAGAGCGGACCGGCCAACAACCGGCCCGGCGCCGAGGTGGTCTCCCTCGACACCGCCCGCGACCGACGCCACCCCTACCCGCCCACCCCCGCCGCCCCGGAGCAGGACGCCCCGGTGCTGGAGGGCGAGGTCATCCGGGTGGACACCCCCGGCGAGACAGACCGCGACTGGCGCGCCGAGCTGGCCGAGAAGTCCCGCACCCGCCGCCCGATCGTCCCGCTGTGGCTGCGCTCACGCGCTGACGCGATCGAGAGCCTGAAGTGGGCGGGCGAGTACGCCGCCTACGTGGCCGGCTACCAGCTCGCCCGCACCCCGCTGTACGCCGGACGGCTAACCATGCGCGCCCCGCGCGGCCTGGGCCGCCTCATCTACGGCATGGTGCGCTGGACCTTCGACCTGGAGGGCGAGCCGGTCCGGCTGACCGCCGTACAGAAAGCCGACCCTGAGGCGTACCTGAAACTGAGCAGGCAGCGCGATTCGCGGGTGCGGCTGCGAGTGTGGGTGTCCGGGGTCGCGCTGGTCACGCTGCTGATCGCGAGCATCCTGGTAGCCGCCGCCCCCACCGTCGCCCAGTGGTCGGCCCTGGCCGTGGCGCTGGCCGTGCTGGGCGTCATCGGCCGACCGGCCGACCGCCCCCTGATCGACCGCGCGGTGCTGCCCACCCGGGTGGAGAAGCTCACCTCCGACATCGTCATCCGCGCCCTGAGTGCGCTGGGCATCGCCGGAATCACCCAGGCCATGGCCAAGCATCCGGGCGACGCCATCCGGTTCGTGGCCCCGATCACCCGCGACGGCCCCGGCTGGCGCGCTGACATCGACCTGCCCTACGGCGTGACCGTGGGCGACGTCATGGACAAGCGGGACCGGCTGTCGGGCTCGTTGCGCCGCCCGCTGGGCTGCATCTGGCCCGAGGGCGACTCCTCCGTCCACGAGGGGCGGCTGATCTTGTGGGTGGGCGATAAGGACCTGTCCAAGACCATCGTCACCTCACCCCTGCTCAAGGCCACCTCGCACGATGTGTTCAAGGGCATCCCGTTCGGCAACGACCCCCGCGGGCGGCTGATCACGGTGCCGCTGATCGAGCACAACGTGCTCATCGGCTCTCTTCCCGGCCAGGGCAAGACCGCCTCCGTGCGGGAGCTGGCCGCGGGCATCGTGCTCGATGTCACCAGCGAGCCGTGGTTTCACGAGCTGAAGGGCTCCGGTGACCTGGACCCGTATGAGAAGGTCTGCCACCGCTACATCTCCGGCATCGAAGACGAGGCCATCGCTTATGCCGCCAACTCCCTGGCCCTGCTGCGCAAGGAGGTCATGCGCCGCGCCGGAGTGCTCAAGACGCTGCCGCCGGACCTGTGCCCGGACCGGAAGGTGACACGGGCCATCGCCGACAAGCGCTCCCTGGGACTGCATCCGCTGGCCTGCATCATCGACGAGTGCCAGAACCTGTTCGCCCACCCCAAGTACGGCAAGCAGGCCGGTGAGGACGCCGAGTTCATCATCAAACTGGGCCGCGCACTCGGGGTGGTGCTGATCCTGGCCACCCAGCGCCCCGACAAGGACAGCCTGCCCACCGGCATCTCGGCGAATGTGTCCATCCGGTTCTGCCTGCGGGTGGCCGGCCAGGTCGAAAACGACATGATCCTGGGCACGTCGGCCTACAAGAACGGCATCCGCTCCACGCTGTTCGTCCCCGGCCCGCCGGAGAAGGGTGGCGACGCCGGGACCGGCTACCTGGTCGGCGCGACCCCGATGCCCAAGGTCGTCAAGAGCGCCTACCTCGACACCCCGGCCACCCAGCGCATCGCCGACCGGGCGTACGCGCTGCGCAAGGCCGCCGGAACACTGTCCGGCCACGCCGCTGGCGAGCAGCCCGAAGCCACCGCGCCCGCCTATGACCTGCTGGCCGACATCGCCGCCGTGCTGGCCGCGGGCGAGACCAAGGTGTGGAACGAGATAGTGGTGGATCGCCTCGCCGAGCTGCGGCCCGACGTGTACGGGCCGTGGGCCGAGCAGGAAGGCGGCGCCAAGACCGCACAGCTGACCAACGCGCTGAAGCCCTACGGCATCAAGTCGGGTCAGGTGTGGGGCACGCCGAAGGAGGGCGGTAAGGGCGCCAACCGGATCGGCATCGTCCGCGACGACATCCTGAACGCCATCACCGAGCGTGATGGAAAGAAGGGTTCCGGCGCCGTCTCCTGAGCCCGGATTCGCCTCTAGGTCTAGAGGCTTCCCCCTCTAGACCTAGAGGCCCCGCTAGAGGCGAATCCGCTGACCTACCAGCGACCTAGCACCTAGAGCGCCACCTGCGAAAACCTCGAAAACGGCCCCGGAGGCCACCATGGCAACCGCCATCGTCCTGCTAGGACTCTGCCTACTCGCCGTCACTCTCTGCTACCTGGTTCTATGCCTGCTCTCCCCGTGGGGGACCTGCACCCGGTGCCAGCCCGGCGGCAAGAACCGCACCTGCCGCGCCTGCAACGGCACCGGCATGCGCCCCCGCCTCGGCTGGCAACTGTTCGTCCACTTTCGCCGCTTGCACCGCGACGGCACCCGCTAACCACCAGATCGGAGGAACCTGCCATGACCGTCACCATCGACGCCCCCACCACGGCCCCCCGTTCTGTACCCGCCGTCTCGGTGCCGTTGTTCTACCTGGGAGCCCATCAACCGCACTGGCTATGGACCGCGGACTTCCCGCTGTTCGTCAGCCACCGCCAGCTGGCGCGCAAGGTCACCTTGCGTCCCGCTCGCGCCCGGTGGGCGCTGGACTCGGGAGGGTTCACCGAACTGTCCTTGCACGGCCGGTGGGTCACCAGTCCTGAGCAGTACGCCGACGCCGTTGCCCGCTACGCCGAGCAGATCGGCCGCCTGGACTTCGCCGCCCCGCAGGACTGGATGTGTGAGCCGTTCATGGTGGAGCGCACCGGCCTGAGCGTGGCCGAGCACCAGCGCCGCACTGTCGCCAACTACCTGCACCTGCGCCAGATCGCCCCCCACCTGCCGTTCATTCCGGTGGTTCAGGGCTGGCGCCTGGCCGACTACCTGGCGTGCGTACGGATGTATGAGGCCGCCGGGGTAGATCTGGCCGCGCTGCCGCGCGTCGGGCTGGGCTCGGTATGCCGCCGCCAGTCCAGCGCCGAGATCGAAACCATCACCACCACCCTGGCCCGCGCCGGGCTACGCCTGCACGGGTTCGGCGTCAAAACCGGTGGCCTGCACCGCTACGGCCCCCGCCTGGCCTCTGCCGACTCGATGGCCTGGAGCTACGCCGCCCGGCGCGAACCGCCATTGCTGGGCTGCACCGGTCATAAGAACTGCGCCAACTGCCTGCACTACGCCACCGCCTGGCGCTCTCGGCTGCTGGCCGGCCTGAGGCGGCAAGGCCACCAAACCGACCTCTTCGACACCTTCGAAAAGGACGCCGCATGAGCAGCGATCGGCAGACCGCCCTCATCCTCGGCGTGGTTGTCGCCTGCCAGTGCCGCGCCGACTCCTCCACAACCTGTGGACGGCCCCACAAGCCGACCGGCGGCACCTGCCCCGCCATCCACACCCCGCACAAGCCGCTGCACGTCATCCCGCGCGCCGACGTGCCCCCCGAACTGGCCACGACGCTCCCTCCCGAGGAGCTGATGGTCATGTGCGACGCCTGCCACGCCGCCCTGCTGGCGATGCGCCGCAAAACCCGCCGCACCCGCGCCGTCCCCGTCCCCGAGGCCCTGTTCTGAGGAGGTTCGTATGAGCGCCCCCAACCACCAGACCGCGCGCCGGATTCTGCTCACCGGCTCACGCACCTGGACCGACATAACAACGATCCGCGCCGTCCTGGCCGAGCACTGGGGCGACGGCAGCGCCGTCCTGGTTACCGGCGCCTGCTCACGCGGTGCCGACGCCATCGCCGAAACCCTCTGGCGCGAGCAGGGAGGGCGCGTCGAACGCCACCCCGCGGACTGGGGCACCCACGGCAAGCGCGCTGGACTGCTGCGCAACGCCGACATGGTCGCCCTCGGCGCCGCGGTCTGCCTGGCCTTCATCCGCGAGGCCAGCCCCGGCGCCACCCACGCCGCCGCCCTGGCCGAACGCGCCGGCATCCCCGTCCACCGCTACCCACACCCGGAAGGGAACCCCACTGTGCCGCACATCGCGCCGAGCGCCGATCGGCTGCGTTACGCGCTGGCCGCCGCCGCTCGCGGCTGGCACGTCTTCCCGCTCGTCCCGCGCAACAAGGTGCCGCTCAAGGACTGGAAGTGGAAGGAGTGCGCCACCACCGACCCCGCCACCATCCGCCGCTGGTGGGCGCAGGCGCCCTACAACATCGGCATTGCCTGCGGCCCGTCCGCTCTGGTCGTGATTGACCTGGACATTCCGAAGGACGGGCAGAGCCCGCCGCCTTCTTGGGACCTGCCGGGCGTCAACGACGGGGCCGACGTACTTGCCCTGGTCTGCGAGCAGGCCGGACAGCCGTTGCCGACGTTGGAGACCTTCCAGGTGCGCACCCGGCGCGGCGGCACCCACCTGTACTACACCGCCCCCGACGGCGTCCCGCTGGGCAACACCCAGGGCGAGGACGGCAACGGGCTGGGCTGGCTGATCGACACCCGCGGCGCTGGCGGCTACGTCGTCGGCCCCGGCAGCCACGTCACCCTGCCCGACGGCACCGGCACCTACGACGTGATCCACACCGCTACCCCGGCGCCGTTGCCCGGGTGGCTGGTCGAGCGGCTGCGGCCCGCGCCGCTGCCGCCGCAACGGCCAGTGGCTGTGCCGCTGGCTACCGATCGGCGTGGTTCCTACCTACGCGCGGCCATCACCGCCGAGTTGCACCGGGTGACCGCCTCCCCGCCGGACGGGCATAACACCGCGTTGTATCGGGCCTCGGTCGCGCTTGGCCAGCTCATCGCCGGGGGAACGCTGGTCGAGGCCGAGGTGACCGGCTGGCTGGCCGACGCCGCCGCCCAGGTCGGCCAACGGCACGGTGAAGCCTCCCGCACCATCGCCTCCGGCCTGCGCGCCGGTGCCAACCGCCCCCGGAGCGTGCCCGCATGAACACCACGACCCGCGTCCAAGTCGGCTCCGGACCGGAGACCATCCGCGTTCTCAAGGCCGCCCTGGTGGATGAGCTGCTGCCCGATACCTACGTCTCCGGCGGCGCCCTGGTGCACATGGAGACCATCTCCGGCGGACAGAGCAGCCCCGCCGCCGATGAGGACTCGCCCTTGCCGGTCACCGCCAGTCCGCTCACCCCCGCCACGCTGGCCGGGCTGTTGGCTGAACACGCTTACGTCTACCGGATGCGCTCGCGCAAGAGCGACGGCGGAAGCGGGATGGAACTGGTCGAGGAAGAGGTCACCCCGCCCCGGGAGATCCTCTCCTCGGTCCTGGCCGGCAAGACCTGGCCCGGCGTGCCAGCCCTGCGCGGCGTGATCGGCGCACCAGTACTACGCCGAGACGGCACCCTCCTGCAACGCCCCGGCTACGACCCGGCCACCGGCCTCTATCTCGCCGCGAAAGTCGCGCTGCCACCGGTACCCGACACCCCCAGCGCCGAGCAGGTCCACACCGCCCGCGACTTCCTGCTCAACCGCTTCCTGCGCGACTTCCCCTGGGCCAGCGAAGCCGACCGGGCCAACTACCTCGCTCTGCTGGCCACGCCGATCCTGCGGCACTACACCCGCAGCCTCACCCCATTCGCCCTCATCGACGCGACCATGCCCGCCTCCGGCAAGAGCATCCTGACCGGCGGTCCCGGCATGCTCTACGGCCAGCGCGTCATGCCCTGGGCCTACGCCGACGAAGAGCTCCGCAAGAGCATCACCGCCGTACTGGCCGAACAGGTCGGGGTGGTGGTGTGGGACAACCTCGCCGAGGGCACCGTCATCGACTCGCCCACCCTCGCCTTGCTGGTGACCGCCGGCGTCTGGTCGGATCGCCAGTTGGGCGCCTCGCGCAACATCGCCACCGTCAACGACCGGCTCTGGATGGCCACCGGCAACAACCTCCAAGTCGGCGGAGACATGGCCTCCCGCACCGTACGCGTCCACCTCGACCCCAACATGCCCCGCCCCGAACAACGCGACCAGAGCCGGTTCGGCATCCCGCACCTGGACCAGTGGATCACCGTCCCAGCCAACCAACTCACCGTCCTATGGCACCTGCTCATCCTGGTCCTGGACTGGACCGGCCACGGCGCGCCCCGGGCCGCCACGGTGTCGATGCGCCAATTCACCCCCTGGGCGCAATCCCTGGGCGGCTTCCTGGCCCACCACAACATCCCCGGGTTCCTGGCCAACGCCGCCGACATCCGCGACATCGACGAAGACGAAACCCGCTGGCGGGCATTCCTGTCCTGCTGGCACAACCTGCACGGCTCGGCGCCCATGACCGCCGCCGAGCTGCGCCGCTCCGGCGAACCCGACCGGATCGGCTTCGAAGAGCAGGACCGTTGGGACGGCCAGTTCATCACCACCCACAGTGGCCGTCTACCCAACCCCATCTCCCTCGGCCGGCTCCTCACCGGACAGGTCGGGCGATGGCGCGGCGACTACGTCATCCGCTCACGCAAGGACGACCGGGGAACCCGAAACGTGTTTTGGGTCGAGTGTCATGTCTGAGCGGACTGGAAGAGCGCTGAAACATCTCTGCATCTCTGCATCTCTGCAAACCGTGCCTCTACCAGCGAAAACCGTTGCAGAGATGGACCCGATCAAGGAGTACGCATCCCTGCAACCCTGCACCAGTGCAGAGATAACCCGGTTTTGCAGAGATGGACAACGCCGAACTCTCGCGATCTCTGCACGAATCTACGCAGGTCACAGCCACTTTTGCAGAGATGCAGAGATGCAGAGATGTTTCAGCCCTCCCGACAAGAGCCGCGCCAGAACCACTCTCCGACACCCCGCACTCAACCCGCCATTCCGCAGGGAGACACCCCACATGCCCCGGGCCGAAAAGCTCACCATCGCGGACATCTGCGAAGACCTCGACATCAGCCGATCCACCTTCTACGACTGGCGCCAGAAGGGGCGCGCCCCCAAGTGCATGAGGCTCCCCAACGGAGACCTCCGTGTCCGCCGCGCCGAGTATGACCGCTGGCTGGCCAGCCTGGAGGACGCCTCCTGATGAAGAACACCACCTACAACGTTCGCGTCTACAAGACCGAGATCCGCAAGAACAAAGGCGGCAAGGTGACGTCCTACCGGGTGCTGTGGCAGACCGATGGAAAGCCCTGGAAGAAGCCATTTCCGAAGGAAGCCCAAGCCGATACCTACCGAAGCGCCCTGGTCACCGCCGCACGCAACGGTGAGGCGTTCAGCCTCATCACCGGCGAGCCCGTCTCCTGGAACCGCGCTGAGCACTCCGACATGAGCTGGTACGACTTCGCATGCAAGTTCGCAGACATGAAGTGGAAAGGGGCATCGGCGAAGTATCGGCAGGACATCGCACGGGCGCTTACCGCGGCTACACCCGCCATGCTTGGCAACAAGCAGGGAAAGCCTGATGACCTCGACCTCCGTACGGCCATGCGCCGTTGGGCTTTCAACACGAAGCAACGGTTCGACGCGCCCGAGGATGTCGCCGGCACGCTGCGCTGGCTCGCGGCCAACACCAAACCCGTTGCCGCGCTCGCGGATGCCGGACCTGTACGCGACCTGTTGGACGTGGCTACCTCGCGGCTGGACGGCAAGCGAGCCGCTACGAGTACAGTCCTGCGGAACAAGACCATTCTTCAGAACGCCCTCGACTACGCCGTGGAACTGAAGCTCCTGACGGAAAACCCGATCAAGGGGCTGAAATGGAAGGTGCCTAAGACGACGTATGAGGTAGACCGCCGCAGCGTCGTCAATCACACCCAGGCACGGGCGCTGCTGGGTGCTGTGGGAAAGCAGCCCCGTAGCGGCCCCCGTCTCGTGGCGTTCTTCGCCGTCATGTACTACGCCGCACTCCGCCCTGAGGAAGTGGTCAGCCTCCGGGACCACAACGTGACCCTTCCCAGCCTTGTGCAGAACGAGGAGACCGGCGAGTGGGAGGAGCCCGCGGACGCCTGGGGAGAGCTGCACTTCGCTGTCGCGGCCCCGTTCGCTGGCCGCGAGTGGACCGACGACGGCACGCTCCGCGAGGAACGCGCGCTCAAGCACCGGCCCGACGGGCACACCCGGACCGTGCCCTGCCTGCCCGCGCTGACCAGGATTCTCCGCGCTCACCTCGCTGCCAAGTACGGCAAAGGCCCGGAGGGACGACTGTTCTGGGGAGAGCAGGGCGGTGAACTGCCCAGCATCACCTACCGCCGTGCCTGGCAAAAGGCGCGTAAGACGGCCTTTACTGATCAGGAGTACGCCTCACCGCTGGCCAGACGGGTCTACGACCTCCGGCACGCCTGCGTCTCCACGTGGCTGAACGCGGGTGTGCCGGCAACCCAGGTCGCCGAGTGGGCAGGGCACAGCGTGGAAGTCCTCCTCCGTATCTACGCCAAGTGCATCGTGGGGCAGGACGAAGCGGCCAAGCGCCGCATCTCCGAGGCCCTGGGGGAGTGACGAAAGCACCTGATCCCGACTCGGAAGGTATGGCGGCCGTCTTCAGTGGCCAAGGGGGTCTAGGCCACCGGTGGACGGCTCGCGTACCTCACAATGAAAAGGATGTCATCTGACCCTCTAGCGCGTGCCACAGCCTCGCTTCACGGCCTGACTCTGGGCGACGCCTTCGGTTCTCAATTCTTCGTTCCGGCCAATCACCATGCTCTCTCCGACCGTCTGCTTCCGCCTGCTCCATGGCAGTGGACCGATGACACCGAGATGGCGTGCTCCATCTATCGTGTCCTGGCCGACCACGGCGTCATCGACCAGGACGGGCTCGTTGAGAGCTTCGCCAAACGCCACGACTTCGACCGTGGATACGGCCCCGCCACCAACCGGATGCTCCGCCTCATCCGAGAGGGCGGCGACTGGCGAACGCTTTCGGCCGAACTGTTCGACGGCAAGGGATCATGGGGTAACGGCGCCGCGATGCGGGTGGCGCCGCTCGGCGCCTGGTTCGCCGATGATCTCAGACAGGTCGTCCAGCAGGCCGCCCTGTCGGCACAGGTCACTCACACCCATCCCGAGGCGATAGCCGGCGCCATAGCCGTAGCCGTGGCCGCGTCAACGGTCGTCACAGAGCCCGATCTTTCTCCAGGGCGGTTTCTCGACCGGATCAGAGAGCACGTGCCCCCGAGCATGGTTCACGACGGCATCGCCGAGGCTCGGCAACTCCTCACCATCAGTGACTCCGCACTCGCCGCCCGGATGCTGGGAAATGGGCGAAACGTCAGTGCGCACGACACGGTTCCCCTTGCCCTGTGGGTCGCCGCCCGTGAACGTCATGACTTCGAAGCGGCCATCTGGACCACGGTGATGGCCGGCGGCGACGTCGACACCACCTGCGCCATCGTCGGCGGCATCATCGCGGCTTCAGGGGGTGCCGACCATCTGCCCTCGGATTGGAGAAGGAGATGTGAGCCGCTGCCGAGCTGGGCAGGCGTCTCACCGCTCGACCGTTAAGGGTGACAGGCATGCCTGATCCCGTGGGAAGGCATTGGGAAGGATCACCCGCAAACGCTCGGTAGCAGCCATGGACAGCCGGACATGAGAAACCCCCGCCCGACCGCGTTAGCGCAGGTCAGACGGGGGTTTCCGCTGGTCTTGATCGCGCACCCTGCAGGATTCGAACCTGCGACCGTCGGATTAGAAGTCCGGTGCTCTATCCAGCTGAGCTAAGGGTGCTCCCGCTCAATTGTGCATGATCCGGGGAGTGCTCATGTATCGGTTTCGGGGCTGTGTCGCGAGGATCACTCTGCGGCGTCTCGCGCCCTCGGAGGGAACGGCCGTCAGGGCGCCTCGACCCGGGTGGGCGGTGGCCGGATTCTGGCTGTTCGGGACGGGGAAACCGGGCTGGACGGGGCGGGTACCTCCCCGGTGACCTGCCGCTCTCCTGCCGGGCGGGGCAGCGGATGTCCGATGGGCGGACGACTTCCGGATGTTCCATCCGACAGGGGATGTCTGCCCGAATCGTCCCCGCGGGAAGGCCGAGCGGTCTACGCTCGGGTGGCATGTTCGCCGTCACGACCCAACAGGAGATCCCCCTTCTGGGCGGTGATGTCACCGACGGGGTGGTGCGGGTCGGGGACACCGTCCGCCGGCCCAGCCGGGCCTCCACCGCTTCGGTGCACGCGCTCCTGCGGCACCTGGAGCGTTCCGGCTTCGAGGGGGCGCCCCGGGCGTTGGGTGTGGACGAGCGGGGCCGGGAGGTACTGAGCCACGTCGAGGGCGGTTCCGCGGCCAGGCCGTTGCCCGGGTACGCGCTCAGCGGGGAGTCGCTGGCCGCGCTGGCGCGGCTGCTGCGCCGCTTCCACGACGCGGCCGAGAGGTTCGTCCCGCCGCAGGGAGCCGTCTGGGAGGGCGGGTCCAACGACGACGCGGCCCCGAAGCTGATCGGGCACTGCGACGTCAACCTGGACAACGTGATCTTCCGCGACGGGCTGCCGGTCGCGCTGATCGACTTCGACATGGCCCGGCCGACGACCCGGCTCTTCGACGTGGTGACCACGCTGCGGCACTGGGCGCCGATCGCCGATCCCATCGATCTGGAGCCGCTCCAGCGCCGCCTTGAGGTCGGGCCCCGGCTCCGCCTGTTCTGCGACGCGTACGGCCTGGCGCCTCGCGACCGCAGACGCCTGCTGGATCTGGCCCGGCTCCGCTTCGACCGCTCGTACCAGGTGATGCGTGCCAGGGCCGAGGCCGGGGGCGGCGGATGGGCCCGGATGTGGGCCGGTGGGGCGGGGGTGCGCATCCGGCGGGCCCGGGTGTGGCTGGAGACCCGCCAGGATGAACTCCATGAACATCTCATTTAGTCGACTAATCGCCAAGGTGGGACTAAGGGGACCTGGGGTAGCCGAAGGGGTGGGGATGCTCGCCGGGGTCGTGATCGACGCCGTGCTCGCCGACCCCCGGCGCGGGCATCCGGTCGCGCTGTTCGGCACCGCCGCCGCCGAGGTGGAGAAGCGGGTGTACGGCGACGGCCGGGCAAGGGGCGTGCTCCACGTCGCGCTGTGCGTGGTTCCGGTGGCGTTGCTCGGCCACGCCGCGACCCGGCCGCGCGATCCCATGGTGCGGGCCGCGCTGAGCGCGGCGGCGACCTGGGCCGTCCTCGGCGGCACCACGCTGGGCCGCGAGGGGGCGGCGATGGCCGAGCTCCTGGAGGACGGCGACCTGGCCGGGGCCCGGGAGAGGCTGCCTCATCTGTGCGGGCGGGATCCTTCCGGGTTGGCAGCGCCTGGGCTGGCGAGGGCCACCGTGGAGTCGATCGCGGAGAACACCTCCGACGCGGTGGTGGCGCCACTGTTCTGGGGGGCGGTCGCCGGGGTGCCCGGCCTGCTCGCCTACCGGGCGGTCAACACGCTGGACGCGATGGTCGGTCACCGTAACGAGCGCTACGAGCGCTTCGGCTGGGCCGCGGCCCGCCTCGACGACGTGGCCAACTTCGTACCCGCCAGGATCACCGGGCTGCTCGCCGCGCTCGGCGCCCCCCTGGTGGGCGGTTCGACGCGGCGGGCGGCGGCGGTGCTGCGCGGGGACGGCCACCGCCACCCCAGTCCCAACGCGGGCCGTTGCGAGGCGGCTTTCGCGGGCGCGCTGGACCGCACGCTCGGCGGGGTGAACGTGTACGGCACCCGGGTGGAGCACCGGCCGAAGATGGGCGAAGGGCCCGAGCCCTCGGTCGCCGACATCCGCAGGTCCGTACGGCTGGCGCGGGCGGTCGGCCTGGCCGCGGCGGGGCTCGCCGTCCTGGCCGCCGTACGCGGATCGCGCGGGAGGAAGGGGTGAAGGGGGCGCTGCTGGTCGCCGGGACCACCTCCGACGCGGGCAAGAGCGTCGTCACCGCCGGGATCTGCCGCTGGCTGGCCCGCCAGGGGGTGCGGGTCGCGCCGTACAAGGCGCAGAACATGTCGTTGAACTCCTTCGTCACCGCCGACGGCGCCGAGATCGGCCGGGCCCAGGCGATGCAGGCCGCCGCGTGCGGGCTGGAGCCCGGCGCGGACATGAACCCGATCCTGCTCAAGCCGGGCAGTGACCGGCGCAGCCAGGTCGTGGTGATGGGCAGGCCGATGACCGAGGTCGACGCGATGGAGTACTGGGACGTCAAGGAGCGGCTCCGCCAGGTCGCGGTGGACGCGCTGGAGCGGCTGCGGGCCTCCTACGACGTGGTGGTCTGCGAGGGGGCGGGCAGCCCGGCGGAGATCAACCTGCGTGCGGGCGACATCGCCAACATGGGCCTGGCCCGTGCCGCGAACCTGCCGGTCGTCGTGGTCGGCGACATCGACAGGGGCGGGGTCTTCGCCTCGCTGTACGGGACCGTGGCGCTGCTGGAGCCCGCCGACCAGGCGCTGATCGCCGGGTTCGTGATCAACAAGTTCCGGGGGGCGCCCGAGCTCCTCGAACCGGGCCTGGACATGATCAGGGAGCTGACCGGCCGCGAGGTGTACGGGGTGCTGCCCTGGCTGGACGGCCTCTGGATGGACGTCGAGGACTCCCTGGCCCTGGACAACCGGCCCGCGCTCGGGGCGCGCGCCCCGTACGGCAGGCAGAGTCTGCGGGTGGCGGTGGTACGGCTGCCGAGGATCTCCAACTTCACGGACGTGGACGCGCTGGCCTCCGAGCCCGGAGTGACGGTCCGCTACGTGACCTCGCCGGGCGAGCTGGACGACGCCGATCTGGTGGTGCTGCCCGGCTCCCGGGCCACGGTCTCCGACCTGGCCTGGCTCCGCGCCACCGGCCTGGCCGAGGCCCTGCGGGGACGGGCCGTGCTGGGCATCTGCGGCGGCTACCAGATGCTCGCCAGGACCATCCGTGACGACGTCGAGTCGGGGGCCGGCCTCGTCGAGGGGCTGGGGCTGCTGCCCGCCTCGGTGGAGTTCGCCGAGGACAAGACGCTGGGCCGCCCGGTGGGGGCCGCCTACGGCTGCCGGGTCGAGGCGTACGAGATCCACCACGGCGTCGTGACGGCCGACGGCGGCGAGCCCTTCCTGGACGGCTGCCGGTACGGCTCGGTGTGGGGCACCACCTGGCACGGCGCTCTGGAGAACGACGATTTCCGCCGGGCGTTCCTGGCCGACGTGGCCGCCGTCTCCGGCCGCGACTTCACCCCGGCCCCTGACGTGTCGTTCGCCGCCCTGCGCGAGGAGCGGCTGGACGCGCTCGGCGACCTGGTCGAGCGGAACGTCGACACCGGGGCACTGCTCCGGCTGATGGAGGGCGGGGCACCTTCGGGCCTGCCGTCGCTTCCGCCCGGCGCCACCCGGCGCGAGGCCCCGTACCTCTCCCGGGGTGGATCCTCCGCCGGCTGACCGGTGGCGGGGACGGTCCGGCGAGGGGGCGTCCCCATTCTTTTCCAGCGCGACGGGGAAGAAGGGGCCATAGCCTAGTAAAATTGGTATTTCCCCTGCCAGATCCGATGGGGGAAGTCTGGGAGGTCGATGATGGTCCGCATCATCGTGTTGCTTTTTGTCATCGCCGTGATCGCCATGATGGTTCTCGGCATGGCCCGGATGATCCGCTCCTTCTCGGCTCCCAAACCCGCCGTCGACAGCCCCCGCGAGATCCTCAGACGTCGTTACGCGGCCGGTGAGATCGACGAGGACGAGTACCTCCGCCGGATGTCGGGTCTCTCCCAGGAGTGGTAGGCCCGTTTCCGCGGCCTGTCAGGCGGCGGGGGCGGAGGTGGGCTGGTTCGCGGTGATCCAGGCGTCGATCTCCTCCCACTGGTCGAAGAGCCACCGGATCTGGCTCTCGCGGTCGCGCGGCACGTCGGCGGCCTGGACCCGCCACCATTTGGCCTTGATCTCGGCGCTCACCGGCAGGCGGCGCCAGATGTCTCCGAGGGTGACCAGGTCGTCGAGGCCGGTGTGCGCGACGAAGATCACGTCCGCCTCGGGGCAGGCCTCGATGGCGGTGATGGCCCCGTTGGGGCGGGGCGCCATCAGGTGTTCCAGCCCGCGGGCCCGCGCGGCCTCCTCGGACAGGCCCTTGCGCTCCAGCCGGAGGATGGCCCGCCAGCGACGCCTGGGGGTGAAGTTGCCGCCCTCCGGGAAGATCACCAGGGCGTCGTCGGCGTCCATGCCCGAGGCCAGGCGGCGGATCTCGCCGAGAACGCCGTTCTCGGAGGTCTTGCGCGGGACGAAGGCGTTGGGGAGGCGGTTGATCACCACGTCCAGTGAGGGGTCGAGTTGCAGGGCGGCCTTCATCACGATCCTCGGGCGCCTGCCGTACCGGGCGAGAAGGTGGTGGACGAGCAGGAACGAGTCGCCGGGACCCGCGTGCCGGGACAGCACGATGACGGGGCGGGTGAGGCGCCGGGAGAGTTCGTCGGAGGTGAGGGTCGGCTCGTCGATCTCGACGCTCAGCCGGAAGATCCGCACGGCCACTCCGTACACCTTGGACAGGAGCCACCGGATCAGCGCGTAGTGCCGCTCCTGGTGCTCGTCGCGGTGGAGCCATCCGCCGAACCCGCTCGCCACCCAGAGGCCCAGGCAGGCGACCAGCGCCATCGACTCCAACGCCAGCCACGCCACCGCGAACCAGACCAGCCGGGTGCCGCGCCGCTGCGGGGGCGGCAGGCGCAGCGAGGCCGCGGCCACCACCAGCAGCCAGATCGGGAGCGTGACCACCGCGACCACGGTGAGCACGATGACGAGCGGGGCCAGGATCAGACGGCGGATGATGCGAGGAGGCAGCATGGGCGGCTCCTGCCTGGGGGTGATATGCGGTGCGGGTGTCTGGCTCTGACGGGTTGATGGTCGGTATGGAGGGGAGTGCCGGTTCCCCCGGGGGAGCCGGTGTGTGCGGCCGCTGGGGGCCTCGGGGTGGGGAACTCAGGTGGACGAGTTACGGGCCAGGTAGTCGGACGAGGCCTGGTACGCCCGTTCTATGTATCCAGATATATTCGATATATCCCGATAACGCAGCTGGGCCAGATCCATTCCCGGGCGTATTTCGCCACCCGACGGCATGACGTGGACCTCGATGTCGCCCGGCAGGGTGGCCATCTCCTCGGCGAAGCGGTGCCGCCTGGCGATCTCGAAGGCGGTCATCCCGACCTCCCACGGGCGCCGCGGCACCAGCAGGGGACGCTCGATCCTGCCCACGTGCAGCACGTAGACCCGGCGGGCGCCCAGCGCGACCGCGCGGCCGACCGGGATGCTGTGCACCAGCCCGCCGTCGAGGAAGTGCTCGCCGCCGATGCGGACCGGGGGCAGCAGCCCGGGGACGGCGCAGGAGGCCAGCACCGCCTCGACCAGGGGGCCCTCGGTGAACCAGTGCGCGGTGGCGCGCTCGACCGAGGCGGCCACGCACTGGAACGGCACCGCCAGGTCCTCGATCCGGGAGACGGAGAGCGTCCGGGTCAGCAGGTCGCGCAGCGGCTGGCCGGAGTGCAGGTGGGTGCCGGTCCTGGCGAGGGTGGACAGCCGGGTCACCCACGACCCCGCGAACGCGGTACGGACCACGTTCGAGCCCCACAGCGTGGTCAGGCGCGCGACCGCGTCACCGGGGGAGGCGGCGAGCACGACGCCGTTCAGCGCGCCCACGGACGTGCCGACGATCACATCGGGCTTGATACCCGCCTCGTCGAGTGCCCGCAGCATGCCCACCTCGTAAGCGCCGAGGACCCCTCCGCCGCCGAGGACGAAGGCGGTGTCCACGCTCATCGCTCCTCCATAGGTTGCCAGGCGGCCCGGTGCCGCGCGATTCGTCAACGACCTCACGATAGACCGCGCCGGGGATCGGTACGGCCCCCCCGGGGGGGCGCGGCCCCGGTGTCACGACGGGTCGGCGGGGCGGGGTCCGGATTCGGGCAAGGAAAAGGCGGCCAACTGTCGGGATCCGGCCATGGCCCCCGCACCGGCGGGCGGGCACGATCGGGTGCATGACAGCGGTGGTGGAAACCGAGGGGCTCACCAAGTTCTACGGCGGGCGCCGGGGACTTGAGGATCTCGACCTGGAGATCCGGCCCGGGGAGGTGTTCGGGTACCTCGGCCCGAACGGCGCGGGAAAGACGACCACGATCCGGCTGCTCCTGGACGTGATCCGCCCCACCAGGGGCCGGATGACGGTCCTTGGCAGCGATCCCCGCGAGGCGGGCGTGCGGAGCCGGATCGGTTACCTGCCCGGCGAGCTGGCCCTGGAGGGCAGGGAACGGGCGGGAGACTACCTCGCCTTTCTCGGCGCGGTACGCGGCGGCGTGCCCAGAGGCCGGATCACGGAGCTGGCCGAGCGGCTGGAGGCCGACCTGGCGGTGCCGATGGGCAAGCTCTCCAAGGGCAACAAGCAGAAGGTCGGGCTCATCCAGGCGTTCATGCACGAGCCGGAGTTCCTGATCCTCGACGAGCCGACCAGCGGCCTGGACCCGCTGGTGCAGCAGGAGTTCCTGGCGATGATCCGCGAGGTCCGCGCCTCCGGCCGTACCGTGCTGATGTCCTCGCACGTGCTGGCCGAGGTCGAGCACGTCTCCGACCGGGTCGGCATCGTACGAGCCGGCAGGCTGGTCGCGGTGGAGGACGTCGCCGCGCTCCGCGAGAAGGCGGTGCGCCAGGTGGAGTTCCACTTCGACGCGCCGGTGCCCCGCGAGGCGTTCGAGAACCTGCCCGGCGTGCGGGACCTGCGGGTGGAGGGCGCCGGGGTGCGCTGCACCATCGACGGCCGCCCGGACGCGCTGGTCAAGGCGGCGGCGCGGTTCACCGTGGTGCACATGGTCAGCGCCGAGCCCGACCTCGAAGAGATCTTCCTGACCTACTACAGCGATGAGGAGGCGCGTCATGCCCGTGCTGGTGTCGAAGAGCCTGCGTGACTACCGGCGGGCGCTGCTCGGCTGGACAATCGGGATCAGCGCGTTCTTCGGGCTGTACCTGGCGTACTACCCGACCATCGTGAGCAACCCCGAGCTCTACGGGCAGGTGGCGCTGACCAAGTTCCCCGGGGCGATGCGCGACCTCATGGGCGGTCTGGAGGACGGCTTCACCAGCGGCCCCGGCTACCTGCAGACGCTGGTCTACCAGCTGTTCGGGCCGATGCTGTTCATCATGTGCGCCGCGGTGATCGGTAACCGGGCGATCGCCCAGCCCGAGGAGACGGGCACCCTGGAGCTGACCCTCACCCTCCCGATCACCCGCAGGCGGCTGGTCCTGGAGCGCTTCGCCGCCCTCGCCCTCGCCCTGCTCGGCGTGACGGCGGTCACCTTCCTCGTCGTGCTCGGCCTGGCCTCGGCCGTCGGCATGGACGTTCCGGCCGACCGGATCCTGGCCGGTCACACCGGCGTCTTCCTGCTCGCCCTCTTCTTCGGCACGCTCTGTCTGACCGTCGGCGCGTTGACGGGACGCAGGGGGGTCGCCCTGGCGGTGGTCGGGGTGGTCGCGGTGGCCGGCTACGTGGTCGAGACGATGGGCAGGGACGTGGACGGGGTGTCCTGGCTGCGCTGGATCTCGCCGTTCCACTACTACCTCGACGGACGGCCGATCCAGCAGGGATTTCCCGCGTGGGAGTATCTCGTGCTGGTAGGGGCGATCGTCGCGCTGGTGCTGACCGCGATACCGGCCTTCGACAGGCGTGACGTGGGAGTCTGATGGACGAGCTGCTCGGCGGCCATCTCCGGACGTTGAGGGAGGCGGCCGCCACCGGCAGGCCGCCGGGCAGAGCCGAGCTCGACGACTGCCGCGCCGCCGGTGCGCTGGCCGCGGAGCGGGGCGTGTCCGTCCGTGCCCTGGTCGAGGCGGCACTGGCCATGGCCGAGTCGGTGAGCCCCGCCCCGTTTCCGGCCCTGCGGCGTACGGTCTCCGCGCTGATGGAGGGGTACGAGGACGCCCAGCGGTCCGCGCTGCGCCAGGAGGAGTTCGCGCGCCGGGAGTTCGTCGACGACCTGCTCCAGGGGCGCGTCCACCGGCTCGCCGAGCGGGCCGAGCACTTCGGCCTCCGCCTGGCCGAGAGCTACGCGGTCGCCGTCGCCCGCCCCGCCGCCCACGTCGGCGGCGGGGCGGACGGCGGGCTCGCCGAGGGGACGGCCCGGCGGATCGAGGACGCGCTGATCGCCCGGTTCGGCTCGCACAACGTGCTGGTCGCGGTCCGGGACGGGATGCTCGTCTGCGTGGCGCCGGGCGGCCTCGCCGCCGCGACCGGCGAGTTCACCCACCACGTCCGCCGGCTGTTCGCGCCCGGCTGGCGGGTCGGTCTTGGCAGGGCACACCGAGGCCCCGGCGGGGTGGTCGCCTCCTATCGTGAGGGTGCCAACGCCATCGAGCTCGGCGACCGGCTGGGGTTGCGCGCCCCCGTGCTGAAAGCCGCCGACCTGCTGGTCTTCCCGGTGCTGCTGCGGGACCGGGCGGCCATCGAGGACCTGGTGACGACGGTGCTCAGCCCGCTGCTCGAGGCGCGGGGCGGTCCCGAGCCGCTGCTCGCCACGCTGGAGGCGGTCTTCGCCTCCCAGGGCAACCAGACCGCCGCCGCGCGCAGGCTCGGCGTCAGCACCCGGGCGGTGACCTACCGGCTGGAGCGGATCCGCCGCCTCACCGGGTTCTCACCGGACGATTCCACCCAGCGTTTCACCCTGGAGACGGCGGTCCTGGGCGCCCGGCTGCTGGACTGGCCCGCCCAGCCGCTGCGCTGACCGCCCCCGCCGTACGCGGAGCCCCGGTGGCCCGTCACCGAAGAACAGGGTGACGGGCCCGGGTCGACACCGGACGCGGCACCCTTTGACGCGCCTCCGCGCGTTCCCGCACGCCCGTCAGGGGATCAGTAGCACCTTGCCGGTCGTACGGCGGGATTCGAGGTCCGAGTGGGCGCGGGCGGCCTCCGCCAGCGGGTAGCGGTTGGAGATGTGCACCCGGATCCGCCCGTCGGCCACCCAGCCGTAGATCTCGGAGGCCCGCCAGACGAGCTCGTCGCGGGTGGCGATGTAGGCGTTCAGGCTGGGGCGGGTCAGGAACAGGGAGCCGTTCCTGGCGAGGATCTGCGGGTCGACGGGTGGGACCGGGCCGCTGGCCTGGCCGTACAGCGCCATCATGCCGCGCGGGCGCAGCGAGACGATGCTCTCGTCGAAGGTGGCCGCGCCCACGCCGTCGTAGACGACGTGCACGCCGGAGCCGGTCAGCTTGCGGACCGCGTCGGGGAAGTTCCGGTAGCGGAGCACCTCGTCGGCGCCCGCCTGGCGGGCCAGGGCCTCCTTCTCCTCGGTGGAGACCGTGCCGATCACCCGGGCGCCGCGCAGCTTGGCGATCTGGGTGAGCAACAGGCCCATGCCACCGGCGGCGGCGTGCACCAGCACGTCGTCACCGGCCTTCACCGCGTAGGTGGAGTGGGTCAGGTAGTGCGCGGTCAGTCCCTGGAGCGTGATGGCCGCCGCGGCCTCGGGCGCGACCCCCTCGGGCACCGAGAGCAGCTTGGAAGCGGGCACCGCGACCCTGGAGGCGTAACTGCGCGGCACAGACGCCCAGGCGACGGTGTCGCCGACGGCGACGTCGTGGACGTCCTCGCCGACCGCGACGACGGTGCCCGCGCCCTCCTCACCGGGGATGAAGGGCAGGGAGAGCGGGTAACGGCCCATCCGGTGGTAGATGTCGATGAAGTTCACGCCGGAGGCGGCGACGTCGACCAGGACCTCCCCGGGGTTCACCTCGGGGTCCGGATGGTCGTCGACATAGGTGAGAACCTCGGGGCCGCCGGTGGCGGAGACGGCTATGGCGTGCATCGTGCTGAACTCCTTCGATCTGTCAGTGTCCCGATCGTCCCCGACACCGGGCGGATCACTCAGGGCTGCCCGGTGGCGGCAGGGCCGTGCAGTGTGAAGTTGTCGAACGCGGTCCTGAGCACGGCGTCGCTGTTCTCGCCGACCCGGGCGATCACGCCCACCAGGCCGTTGGGCAGCGGGTTGGTGTCGAGGAAGGACTGCGCCCGATCGCCGTTGACCCACATGTTGAGCTGCACGCCTCTGTCGACCCCGGTGCACTCGGCTTGAAGGCGGGCGGTCTTCCCCTTGGGCAGGTCGACCTTGACGGGTTTGGTGAGCTCGCCCCCGGCGCTCTTGACGGTCTTGCGGATGCGGGCGTTCCCCGCGGTGTCGAGCAGGAACTCGTACCGGGTCGCCTTGTTGTCGTCCTCGCCCCGGCAGAACAGTCCGTACTCGCCCATGCCGATGCTGCCGGAGCGGATCGTGATGTCGGTGCCGAGCAGGATCCGGCTCGGCGTGATCGGTGTGGGGCTCGCTGTGGGGTCGGGGGTGGCGGGGGGTGTGGGCACGAAGGGGATCGGGGCCTGCTCCCGCTTGATGGGGTAGTAGCCGCTGACGTCGATGGCGTAGTAGCCGTCGGGGGCGTAGCCGTAGCCGTAGGTGTCAGCGAGCGGATTGTAGGCGCCGCCGCTCCAGCCGGTGCCGCTCTGGGTGAAGTCGTCCTGGTAGAGCAGGGTGAGGTTCTCCGGGGGGCCGCCGGGGGATAGGACCAGACTCAGGCCGAACGCGCCGGCCACCACCAGGGCCGCCGCGGCCGCTCCGATGACCAGCTTGCGGCGCTTGGCCGACTGTTCGCGCGGAAAGATCCCGAGATCGCTCTGCGGACCCAGGAGCGTGTGGCCGGGGCCCGTCTGCGGGTTGCCGGAGATCGTGTAGCCGGGCTGGGAGGACATCGAGGTGGGGGTCCACCGGAGGTCGTCGGTCCCCGGGGCGTTCGCGGGTCCTGCCGGCTGCCCCTGCCAGGAGGCCTGAACCGAGTGGGCGGTCTGCTCGGGCGCGGCGGAGCGGCCCACCAGGTGGTCGAGGAGCTGCTGGGAGGTGGGCCGGTGCCGCGGGTCCTTGGCCAGGGCGTGGCCGACCAGCTCGCGCAGCGCGGGCTCCATGCCCTCCAGGGTGGGCTCGGTGTTGAGCACCTGGTACAGCACCGCGGGCAGCGCCTCGCCGCCGAACGGAGCTCGCCCGCTCGCGGCGAAGGCCATCAGGCAGCCCCACGAGAACACGTCGCAGGCGGCCGAGACCGGCTCGCCGCGGAGCACCTCGGGCGCCATGTAGCGGGGGGTGCCGAGGATCTCCCCGGTCCCGGTCATCCCGCTGAGCGTGTCCAGCGCGCGGGCGATGCCGAAGTCGATCACGCGGGGGCCGACCGGGGAGAGCAGCACGTTGGAGGGCTTGAGGTCGCGGTGCACCACCCCGGCGGCGTGGATGGCGGTCAGCGCGGTCGCCACCCCGACGGCCAGCGCGTCCAGGCTGGAGCCGTGCAGCGGCCCGCCGGACTCCACCGCCTCCTCCAGGTTGGGGCCGGTGACGTACTCGGTGACGACGTAGAGCTGGTCGCCGTCGAGCGCCGCCTCGATGACCGCGGCCGTGCAGAACCTGCGGACCCGCTGCGCGGCGTCGGCCTCCCTGCGGAACCGCATCCGGAACCGCTCGTGCTGGCTGTACTCCGAGTTGATGACCTTGATGGCGACCTGTTGCCCGTCGGGGGACTCGCCGAGATAGACCGTGCCCATCCCGCCGCGGCCCAGCCTGCTGAGCAAGCGGTATCGGCCTATCTGTAGTGGTTCGTCGGGACTGAGGTTGTTCACCTTTGTACCTAACCGCGTACGCCATCACATGAGTGGTTCAGCCTATCGATCTCTGGCCGCTCGCCAGCTGTCGCAACAGCGGAAGGTCCACTTTTTCCAGGCCGTCCACGGCCAGCACGCCCTCCCGCGCCATGCCGCCCGTGACCGACACCACCCGGCATCCGGCCGCGCGGGCCGCCGCGAGCCCGGTCGGGCTGTCCTCCACCGCCACGCACTCGCCGGGGTCGACGCCCAGCTCGGCGGCCGCCCGCAGGTAGGGGTCCGGCAGCGGTTTGCCGCGCGCGGTGTCCTCGGCGGCCACGACCAGGGTGAACCGCTCGGCCCCGACGGTCTGGAGCACCATGTCCACGATGCGCCGGGGGGAGGCGCTGACCAGCGCCGCGGGTACGCCACCCGCGCCCAGGTCGTCCAGCAGCCGGATCGCGCCGGGCAGCGGCGTCACCCCGCCCGCGATCCGCTCGGCGAAGGCGTCGGTGAGCCGCGCCCCCACCCGTTCGACGGTGTCCGCTCCACCGGGGGGCGCGGACGCGCCGGAAGCGGTGGACGACGCGCGCCTTACCAGGTGGGCGGCCACGTACTCGACCGGGCGGCCGAGCACGTGGCCGGTGTCGGCCTCGGCCAGTTCCAGACCCGACTCCGCGGCGACCGCCGCGCACGCCTGCCACCACATTCCCTCGGTGTCCACGAGTGTGCCGTCCATGTCGAACAGGACGGCGCGGAGCTCACCCGACACCCGCGGGATCCTCCGACGCCTCGGACGCATCCGGCCCCGAGGGCTCCGGGAGCCCCGAGGGCTCCGGGAGCCCCGAGGGCTCCGGGAGAGCGGGGGCGGTGCGCGCCGCGACGAGGACAGGCCGCTGCACGAGGGCGACGTCCACCCGCGTGCCCGGCGCCAGCCGCACCGCGTCGTGTCCCGGTACGTCGCTGAGGATCTCCAGCTCGCCCAGCCGCACCCGCAGCCGCGCGACCGAGCCGCGGAAGGAGGAGGCCACGATCGTGGCACTTCCCTCGGGGGAGGGCGTGACCAGCACCGCCTCGGGACGGACCAGCACGTCGACGTCGGAGGCGGAGGGCAGCGGGCCGTCCACCGGCATGAGCCGGCCCAGGACCGTGACCTCCTGACCGGACAGGTGGCCGGGGACGTGGTTCATCGCGCCGACGAACTCCGCGACGAACGGGGTGGCGGGCCGGTCGTAGACCTCGGCCGGGGGACCGCACTGCTCCAGCCGCCCGGCGCGCAGCACCGCGACCCGGTCGGCGACCGACAGGGCCTCCTCCTGGTCGTGGGTGACGAAGATGGTGGTGATGCCCAGTTCGAGCTGGAGCCGGCGGATCTCCTCGCGGAGCGTGACACGGACCTTGGCGTCCAGCGCGGACAGCGGCTCGTCGAGCAGCAGCACGCGCGGCTCCAGCGCCAGCGCCCTGGCCAGGGCGACGCGCTGCTGCTGACCGCCGGAGAGCTCGTGCGGGTAGCGCTGGGCATGCGCCGGCAGGCCGACCAGCTCCAGCAACTCGGCCGCCCGCGCGTGCCGTCTGGCGGTGGGCACCTTGCGGACCCGGAGCCCGAAGGCCACGTTGTCCCTGGCGTTGAGGTTGGGGAACAGGCTGTAGGACTGGAAGACCATACCCGCGTCCCGCCGGTTGGCGGGGACCCGGGTGATGTCCTTGCCGTCCACCAGCACCGCCCCGGCGTCGGGGTGCTCGAACCCGGCGACGCAGCGCAGCGCCGTGGTCTTCCCACAGCCCGACGGGCCGAGCAGGGCCATCAGCTCGCCCTGCTCCACGGTGAGGTCCAGGCCGTCCAGCGCGACCGTACGGCCGAACGCGCGGCGCAGTCCTCGGAACTCGACGGTCACGAACGCTTCCTTCCCGCACCCGAGAGGGTGAGCAGCAGCAGCCAGATGAGGAGCAGGCTGATGATCGACAGTGCCACGGAGAGCTGCCCGTCGTTCCCGGAGATGGTGACGATCCAGACCGGGAAGGTCTGGTAACCGAGCAGGGCGGCGACCGTGTACTCGCCGAGCACCAGCGCGAGGGTGAGGAACGAGGCGCTGGCGATGGCGGAGCGGATGTTGGGGATGATCACCCGGAACAGCACGTACGGCCACGAGGCGCCCAGGTTGCGGGCCGCCTCCACCAGGGTCCGCACGTCGATCGCGCGCAGCCCGGCGTCCAGCGACCGGTAGGCGAACGGCAGCGTCAGCACCACGTACGCCAGCACCAGGACGATCGGGAACCGCTCGTCCTGGACGGCGATCAGCGTCGCCCAGAGCGGTGTGGCGGCCAGCGCGTCGATGCCGCCGCGCAGTGCCGTGCTGATGCCGACCACGTAGGTGATCGGCGGCACGACCAGCGGGAGCGTGGCGATCAGCTCCAGCACCGGCCCCAGCCTCGACGCGCCGAGCCGTACGGCCAGCATCGCCGGAAGGGTCAGCAGCAGCACCGCGACGATGGTGGCGGTGGCCAGCCCGAGGGAGAGCAGCAGGCTGGACAGGAAGCCGGGCGCCGACAGGATCCGGCCGTAGGCGGCGAGCGAGAAGCCCTGCCCCTCGGAGTAGACGGTGAACCAGAACGACACGGCCATCGGCACGACGAAGTAGAGCGCCGCGACGACCAACACGACCCCCCGCCAGGCCCGTCGCTGCCCGGGGCGGGCGGTGGGGCCCGGGCCGCCGGAAGTGACGTCGGGCAGGGCGGCTACCGCAACCATCGGGAACTCCTCCTCTGCAGCGGCAGGTAGACCGCCATCACCAGCAGCGCGATGACGATCATGTCGAGGCTCAGGGCGAGCGCGATGTTCTCGTAGCCGATGAGGACGTCACCGGTGAGCGCGTCGGCGATCTGCAGGGTGACCAGCGGGACCGTGCTGCCGACCATGGCGGCGGCGGTGGCGTAGGCGGCGAACGCGCCGCCGAACAGCAGGACGACGCCGCCGAGCAGCGCGGGGGTCAGCACCGGGATGCCGACGTGGCGCCAGAACTGCCAGGTGGTGGCGCCGCTGTTCTGCGCCGCCTCCCGCCACTGCGGGCGCAGGCCGTCCAGCGCCGGGGTCACCACGAGTACCATCAGCGGCACCGAGAAGTACAGGTAGACCAGGGCCAGGCCCCAGAAGTTGTACAGCGCGCCGGGGCCGATGCCCAGCGCGGTGGTGAGCACCCCCGAGTTGCCCAGGGTGGCGATCCAGATGAAGGCCAGCGGCACGCCGCCGAAGTTGGCCAGCACGCCGGAGAAGGTCAGCACCGCCTCGCGCAGCGCCGTGAAGCGAGAGGTGATCACGGCCTGGGCCAGGAACGTCCCGAGGACCGCGGCGACCACCGCCACCACCGCCGACAGCTGCACGCTGCTGAGCAGGGCGTTGAGGTAGGCGCCCTGCAGGCTCCTGGACAGGTTGGCGGTGCCGATGGACGACACCCTGGTCGCCGGGTCCCTGACGGTGAACGCCCCGACGAGCAGGGTGACCGCCGGAATGCCGAACGCCACGGTCACCACGACCAGCAGCGGCAGGGCGCCCAGCCAGTTCTTGGATCGGCCGTGGCCGCCGCGCGGGGCGGCGGCCGTGACCGTGCGGGCCGTCATCCCGAGACCGCGGCGCCCCAGCCGTTCGCCAGGACCTCCTTGGCCTTGTTGACCTGCGCCTCCGACGGGAAGGTGGGCTCGCCGTCGACGGGCGGGAGGTTGGCCTCGGCGGCCTTGTCGACCGAACCGTCGGCCTGCATGGCGGGCAGCAGGACCGGGCGGGCGAAGCCCCCGAGGTAGAGGTTCTGGCCTTCAGTGCTGTAGAGGAACTCCTGCCACAGGCGCGCGGCGGCCGGGTGCGGGGCGTCCTTGTTGATGGCCTGGGCGTACAGCTGGAAGTACTCGCCGTCGCTGGGGATGACGGTCTTCCAGTCGATGCCCTTCTCGGCCATCTTGGGGGCGTAGGCGGCGTTGTTGTAGTCCCAGTCGATGCTGATCTGGGTCTCGCCCTTCTCGATGGTGGCCGGGGTGGTCTCCACCGGGTTGAAGTTCCCGCTCTCCTTGAGCTTCTTGAAGAAGTCCAGGCCGGGCTGGATGTCGTCGAAGGAGCCGCCGTTCGCGAGGGCCGCCGCGTACACGCCCGCGAACGCCGAGCCGGACTTGGTCGGGTTGCCGTTCAGGGCGATCTTGCCCTTGTACTCGGGCTTGAGCAGGTCGGCGTAGGTCTCCGGGCACTTGTCGATCTTCTTGGCGTCGCAGCCGATGGAGATGTAGCCGCCGTAGTCGTTGAACCAGAGGCCGGAGGGCTCCTTCTGGTTCTCGGGGATCTTGTCCCACGTCTGGACCTTGTACGGCGCGAACAGGCCCTCGGCGGCGCCGCTGATCGCGAAGGACTGGCCGATGTCGAGAACGTCGGGGGCGCGGTCCTGGCCCTTGCGGGTCTTCACCGCGTTGATCTCGTCGGCGCTGGCGGCGTCGGGCGTCTCGCTCTCGATCTCGATGCCGTACTTCGCCTTGAACGTCTCGATGATCTTTCCGTAGTTGGCCCAGTCCGGCGGCAGGGCGATGACGTGGAGCTTGCCCTCCTTCTTGGCGGCCTCGACGAGCTTGTCCAGCCCGCCGAAATCGGCCGCGGAGGTGGCGGTTCTGGCGTCCACGCCGGCCGCGGAGCCTCCGTCGGAGGCGGCTCCCGACGGGGTCGACGTGCCGGGGGCGGCCCCGCACGCGGTGGCTCCCACCAGGAGGAAAGCGGCCAGGCCTGCAAAGCGAACTCGGGATGCGATCACTGTGTCTCCCAAGGGGGTGTCGCGCAATATTTCACGAAAGTAGACGAACTTGTACAAACAAGCTAGACCTCGTATGCCGTGAATAAGTTGCTGTTTGGTGAACGCATGGAGTACATGGGTGAAATGCGAAAATCGCAGCTGTGTGGGTGATTCAGGGGTGTTTAGGGTGGAGGTCGGTCTCGTCGGTCGGTGCGCGCAGCCAAGCGGCGCGCCATCGCGCCCACCGTCGGGGACAGGCGTGGGAACAGGAGCGGGAACCGCGGTGGGAACAGAGTCGGATGTCGGGCCGAATGCGAGGGCGGTTCTGAGAGGCGAGGCGGGATTGCGCGGTCGCCGGACGTTCGCGGGCGTCCTGAAGGGGGCGCGGGTGTTGGAAGGCACACGGGAAGGAATCCCGTCGTTCGGGGGCTCGGGAGAAAGGAGCCGGGTGTGACCCCCCGTTACCTGGGCATCGCGGAGAGGCTGCGCGACGCGATCATGCGAGGCGAGTACGCCGTGGGGGCCCAGCTGCCCTCGGAGGCCGATCTGGCCACCCGCTTCGCGGCCTCCCGGGGCACGATCCGCCAGGCCGTCGCGGTGCTCGCCACCGAGGGCCTGGTCGGCTCCCGGCAGGGGGCCAGGCGCATCGTGCTCGGCCGCGAGCGCAGCCAGAGCTTCGCCGAGCTGCACAGCTTCGCCCAGTGGGCGCGGGCGATGGGCTACCGGGTCAGCGGGCAGGTGCTGCAACAGCGTCGCAGGGGCGCCGACGCCACCGAGGCGGCCCGGCTGGCGCTCCAGCCGGGCGAACCGGTGCTGTCGGTGCTGCGGCTTCGTTCCCTGGAAGGCGAGCCGGTGATGCTGGAGCGCACGACCTACGCCGGGTGGATCGCCCCGGCCGTCGAGCGGATCGAACCCGGCTGCGAGTCGATCACCCGGGCCCTCTGCGACAGCGTCGGCCTCGTCTTCGCCTACGGCGAGCACCTCATCGACGCGGTGGCCGCCGGCGTGCAGGACTCCAGGCTGCTGGCCGTGCGCAGGGGCAGCCCGCTGCTGCGTCAGCGCCGGGTCACCACCACCCACGAGGGCCGGCCCGTCGAGTGGTCCGACGACCGCTACCGCGCGGGCAGCGTGACCTTCAGCATCCGCAACTCGGTGGACGCCAACCCGCTGGTACGGCAGATGGGTGACTTGCGCCCGACTCGATGAGAACGTATGTTCGATACGGCGGGCCCGCCTTCCCCCGGGCACTCATCCGAAGCCGCGGGGAGAAGAGGCGTCTTGAACCGACTCTACGGCGACCCTGTCGAGGTGTGGACCCGCGAGGGACGGCCCGTCCAGTTCGTCTGGCGAGACCAGCTCTACACGGTCCACCGGATTCTCGACCACTGGGTTGTCGCGCGCGAGTGGTGGAAGGTCTCCGACAGAGATCCGGGCGAGCGCCGGTTCTGGCGAGCCGAGGCCGCCACCGGTGGCCAGGTCGGCACCTACGAGCTCCGGTTCGACACCGCGGGCGAGGGCTGGCTGCTGATCAGGGCCTGGGACTGACTCCCCGCCCCAGGCCGCGGCCACGCCCCAGGATCCGATCCCGCCCCGGCGTCCGGCACGCTCCGGACGGTGCACCGGGATCCGGCGCCGGTGCCTGGCGCCTGCGGTCTGGATCCCGGTGATCTGCCGGACCGTCGCCGCGCAGAGCAGTGCGGCGACCGTGACGGCGGTCAGCTCGGGCGGGCCGAAACCGGTCAGGCCGGTGCCCGCCTGGGACACGCCCGGCCAGAGCCGTACCAGCACCAGCGTGAGCGCGACCAGCCAGCTCAGCCACCAGGCGGCGAGCAGCACCCGCCAGCGCGGGCGGCGGTCGGCCGGCGGACGGGAGGCCCGCCACAGCCGGTCGACCAGCACGACGGGGGCGACGAGGTTGACCACCGGCACGAACCAGCTCGCCAGGACGGTGGCCACCGCGGGCCGGTCGGCGCACTGCCGGGCACGGAGCAGCCAGTTCAGGTACGCGACGACGGCGGCGATCGCGGCCGTGGCGAAGAAAATGATCAGGATGGCGAAGACCGTCACCGCGCCGAAGATCGCGTCGGCACCGGGGGCGTGGGGGTCGCCGCCGAGTTTCGAGATCTCCAGGACGAGGCGCCGGCCACGGGCCTGTTCGAACACCGCCAGGGCGGCGGTCGCGACCACCAGGGTGGTAAGGGTGAAGTAGACGGCCGAAGCCGACCTTTTCTGTAGAGATGGGATAGAGCGCATGTATATCTCCCCCCGCCATGCGCTGAGGACCTGCCCTTTTTCTATCCCGTCAGCCCTTTCGCTAATCAGCCCACTCGGACCACTCTGTCCACTTGGCCAACTCGGCTCGCTCAGCTCACGGTGCCCGACTCCCAGGCCCACGCGGCGATCTCCACCCGGTTCCTGGCGCCGAGCTTCGTCTGGATGCTTCCCAGGTGCGTCTTCACCGTCGACAGCGACACGAACAGCTCGGCGGCGACCTCCTGGTTGGTCCGTCCCCTGGCCACCAGGCGTACGACGTCCAGCTCGCGCTCGGTGAGGGGCTCGCGGGGCGGCCGGCGGGCACCGGCCCGCGGGTGGGCCAGGTGTTCGAGCAGGCGTACGGTCACCGAGGGCGACACCAGCGCGTCCCCCGCCGCCGCGGCCCGGATCGCCTCGATGAGCAGGGTCGGCCCGCTGTCCTTGAGCAGGAAACCGGTCGCTCCGGCGCGCAGCGCTCCGTAGACGTACTCGTCCAGGTCGAAGGTCGTGACGATGACCACCTTCATCGGGTTGGGCACCCCCGGTCCCGCCAGGAGGCGGGTGGCCTCCAGGCCGTCCAGCTTGGGCATCCGGATGTCCAGCAGGCAGACGTCGGGCCGCAGCCGCCGCGCCAGCTCGACGGCCTCGGCTCCGTTGGCGGCCGTCGCCAGGACCTCCATGTCCTCCTGGGCGTCCAGAATCATCTGGAACCCGGTCCGCACCAGTTCCTGGTCGTCAGCGATGAGCACCCGAATCGTCACCCGATGGATTCTGCCAGCCCGGCGCCGGGCAACGGTTCGGCATTCACCGACAAACCCAGCCGGAGGTGGGCAGGCCCGGCTTTCAGCACAGGGCGCCCGCGTCCGGCCCGTGGGCGAACCCGCGCGAGCATCATGGGGATCGGACGCGCCGAATGTTTTTTCGTTCCGCCGGTGATCGGGGCGCGTGGAAAGGCACTACTGGGTGTGGATGATCCAGAAGCGCGATTCACCGCGCTGTACGACCGGCACTATCGCAGCGTGCTCGGCTACGCGCTGCTCCGTGCCGAGCGGCAGGAGGCCGAGGACGTCGCCAGCGAGACGTTCCTGATCGCCTGGCGGCAGCTGGAACGCCTGCCCGAGTCTCCGTTGCCGTGGCTGCTCGGCACCGCCCGCAACCTGCTGCGCGCGCAGCGGCGTTCCGGGCTGCGGAAGCGGGCGCTGGCCGACCGGCTGGCCGAACTGGCCCCGGCGGGCGACGTGGCCGATCAGGTCGCCGAGCGCGAGGCCGCGCTGGCGGCGCTCGCCGACCTGTCCGAGCAGGACGTCGAGGCCGTGGTCCTGGCCAGCTGGTACGGCCTTGCCCCGGCCGATGCCGCCAGGCTCGCCGGATGCTCGGCCCGTGCGTTCACGGTCCGCCTGTACCGCGCCCGCCGCCGCCTGTCCCAGGCGCTCGACCTCACCTCACCAATCCCCTGCGGCACCGCGCCGCGTCCCACCCCGGGTTCCAGGCCCGGGGTCCCCGAACTGGAGGTATCCGATGAACGACGTTGACGAGCGGGTCCGCGCGCTACGCCCGGACGCCCTCGCCGAGGACGCCTACCGACGCCGCCGCGAGGCGGACCTCGCCCGCGCCTTCGCTGAGGCCAGGCCCCGGCCCCGGTCCGTGTTCCGCCCCACCTTCCGTCCGGGGTTCCGTCTCACCCCGAGGGTCGCACTGGTCGGCGCCCTCGTCGGGCTGGCCGCGGCGGTGACGGTGCCGGCCGTCGTGACGGGGACGATCGGGTTGCGGGGACCGGGTGGCGGCCGGACCGCCGAGCTCACCTACCCGGACCAGACCTCCGCCGGATCCACCGCCGCGACGCCCGGCACACCGGTGGTCACGCTTGACGCCCGGTCGTTCCTGCTGGCCGGCGCGGAGACGGCGGCGCGTGAGACCGCCCCGAAGGGCAGGTACTGGTTCGACCGCACCCGGACCTTCGAGCCCGTCGGGTCCGGCGCGGTCGTCGCCCACACCGACGAATCCTGGTCCGACGGCAAGGACGGGCGGCTCTCCTCCAACCAGGACGTCCAGGTCACCTTCGAGACCGACTCCGATGAGGCGGCCTGGAAGGCCAAGGGATCCCCGTCCCTGTGGCCCGCCCCGCGTACCGAGGACTTCTCCATGGTCCTGGGAATGCAGATCGGTGCCAAGACGCTGACCCTGGGCAAGGAGCAGAAGCTGCCCGGCGACGTCGAGGGACTGGAGCGCTGGCTCCGCTCGGCGCACCGCGAGGGATCGTTCGCGGACTTCGCCTTCGAGGGGGCGCGTCACCTGCTGTCCATGCCGACGAGCGCGGCCACGCGCGCCTCGATGCTGCGCATCCTGGCCGCCCAGCCGGGACTCGTCCTGAAGCAGGGCGTCCTCGACCCGCTCGGCCGCACGGGAACCGCGGTCACCACGGCCAACGGCCACCACACCCTGGTCATCGACGAGTCGGGCGCGCGCCTGCTGGCCTTCCTCTACGACGGCCCGGACGAGAAGCCCCGCGCCACCGACTCCCGCACCGCGTTCATCCCCGCCCGTAAGGGTCTCAAGGTCGCGTACGAGAGCTTCGGCTGGGTCAACGAACTCGGCGCCCGGAAGTGATCTCCCGCCCCGCCGTCCCGGAGGGGGCGGCGGGGCACCCGGCGGGTCCGCCACCCCGGCGGGGGCGGGGTGGCTCAGCCGAGGACCAGGTCCCGGATCGTCTTCAGGGAGGTCTCGTCGCGGGGGCCCATCACCAGGAGGTTGCTCACCGGGCTCTTGCGCCACAGCTCCAGGCGTTCGCGGATGCGGCCCACCGGGCCGACCAGGGAGATGCCGTCGGCCAGCTCGTCGGGGATCGCGTTGAACGCCTCGTCCCTGCGCCCGGCCAGGTAGAGCGCCTGGATCTCCTCGGCGGCCTCGGCGTAGCCCATCCTGCCGATGATGTCGGCGTGGAAGTTGCGGCTCTTGGCACCCATGCCGCCGATGTAGAGGGTCAGCATCATCTTCACCCCGTCCAGCGCCGCCCTGACGTCGTCGGTGATCAGTGTCATGACCATGGCGGCGATGTCGAAGTCAGGCCCGGCGCCGGCGAGCGAGGGGCCGTACATCCGCTCGATCTTCTCGGGGAACACGAAGAGCGGCAGCCAGCCGTCGGCGATCTCGGTGGCGAGCGCGACGTTTTTCGGGCCCTCCGCGCCGAGATAGAGGGGGATCTCGCCGCGGAGCGGGCGGGTGATCAGCTTCAGCGGCTTGCCGAGGTTCGCGCCGCCCGGGTAGGGCAGGGGGTAGTGCTCGCCGTCGCTGGTCACCGGCTCCTCGCGGCGCCAGACCTTGCGCATGATCTCGACGTACTCGCGGGTGCGGGCGAGCGGCTTGGGGAACGGACGGCCGTACCAGCCCTCGACCACCTGGGGGCCGGACGCGCCGATGCCGAGCAGCAGCCGCCCGCCGGTGAGGTGATCGAGGGTCATCGCGGTCATCGCGGTCGCCGCCGGGGTCCTGGCGGAGATCTGCACCACCGATGTGCCCAGTTTGATGCGGGACGTCCGCGCGCCGTACCAGGCCAGCGGGGTGAAGGCGTCGCTACCGTAGGCTTCCGCGGTCCAGACGGACTCGTACCCCAGCCGTTCCGCGGCCTGGACGAGTTCGGTGGCGTCGTCGGCGTCGCGCTGCCAGTAGCCGAGGTTCAGGCCGAGTTTCAGGTCGGTACTCACCGGGTCTCCTCGCAACGTAAGGCCGGACACGCTCCGCAATTAGAACACGTTCTACATTGGTCGGTCGAGTGTGAGGTGTCGAAATTCGGTCTCCCGGGAAGCGTCCATCTGTGCTCTATGCAGCTCGCAAGCTCCTCTCCCTGATCTTTCTCCTTGCCCTCGCCGTCGCGGGAGCGATCCCGGCCGTGGCGCACGCGGCGGGGCGGCCCAACATCGTGCTGGTCCTCGTTGACGACCTGGATGCGGGGGATCTCCAGAAATTTCCCAACATCTCAAACCTCCTTGCCAGGGGTGGCACCAGCTTCGACCGGTTCTTCGTGCCGAACTCCTGGTGCTGCCCGTCACGAGCGTCGATCATGCGCTCCCAGTACGTGCACAGCCACGGAGTGCTGACCAACACCGCTCCCGAGGGCGGCTTCACCAAGTACTACACAACCGGCCTGGAACGTTCCACGCTCGGGACCTGGATGAAGTCGGCCGGATACCGCACCGGCCTGATGGGCAAGTACCTCAACCACTACCCCGGCGGCGCCACCGCCGCCACCTACGTGCCACCCGGCTGGGACGAGTGGGACGTGCCGGTGCGCAGGCTCTACGAGGAGTACGGCTACACGCTCAACGAGAACGGCGCGCTGCGGGCCTACGGCTTCGCGCCGGAGGACTACCTGGCCGACGTGCTCAGCGCGAAGGCGGGGGCGTTCGTCTCCCAGCCGGGCGACGACCCGTTCTTCCTCTACCTCGCTCCGATCGCCCCGCACAACCCGGCCAACTACGCCCCCCGGCACGAGGCCGCCTTCGCCGGAGCGGTGGCCCCGCGCACCCCGTCCTTCAACCAGCCGGATGTCAGTGCCGAGCCACTCTGGCTCAGGTCGCTCCCGCAGTTCGACGCCAGGAAGGTCCAGAAGATCGACCGTCACTACCGCGACCGGCTCCGGGCGATGCTCGGCGTGGACGACATGGTGGGTGCCCTGATCGAGTCCCTCAGGGTCTCCGGCAAGCTGGATGAAACGTATATCTTTTTCGCCTCCGATAACGGGTTCCACCAGGGCCAGCACCGGCTCGCCCAGGGCAAGACCACCCCCTTCGACGAGTCGATCAAGGTGCCGCTCCTGGTCCGCGGCCCCGGTGTGCCGGCGGGCCGCGTCATCGGCGACATGGCCTCCACGGTGGACCTGGCCCCGACGTTCGCCCAGCTGGCCGGTGTCACGCTCCCCGACTTCGTCGAGGGCCGCTCCCTGCTGCCGCTCCTGCAGGGCCGCACGCCGCCCTCGTGGCGCCAGAACGTGCTGCTGGAGTTCAACCGCCCGACGGACCCGGGCTCGGCCCGCCAGACTCCGGTCCCGGCCTACCAGGGCATGCGGACCGCCTGGCACACCTTCGTCCGCTACTCCACCGGCGAGTACCAGTTCTACGACCTCGTCGCGGATCCTTACCAGCTCCGCAACATCGCCGCCGAGACCCCGCTCTCCGTGATCGCCCAGTTCAACCAGCAGCTCGACGCACTGGTCTCCTGCTCGGGCGCCACCTGCAGGTCAGCCGACTCGGTCAAGCCGCCCGTGCTGCCCGTCAGGCCCCTCTTCCTCGGTCCGTGGGGACCGTGAGATGCCGGGGTAGGCCCGCAGCAGGTGGGCCTCGACGGCGGCGGCGGCCCCCGCCGCGTCCCCGGCGACGATGGCCCGGTGGATCCGATGGTGATCGGCCATCAGCCCTGCCGTGTCGCCGAGGCGCTCGACCGCGCCGACCGCGTAGCGGCGGAGCGAGTCACGCAGCGAGAGCATCATGGCGGTGGTCAGCCTGTTGCCCGACGCCTCGGCGATGGCCACGTGGAAGGCCGTGTCGTGCTCGACGAACTCCTCCGCGGTCGTCGAGGCGTCCATCCTCTCCAGCGCGGCGGTCAGGGCCGACAGGTCCGCCCCGTGTGCCGCGGCGTGCGCGGCGGACCACTTTTCGATCATCAGCCGGGCGTCGACGACCTCCGCCAGCGACAGGTTCGACAGCCCGAGGTGGAGTCTGAGCAGGTCGCTCAGGGCGTCCGCGGGTCTGGAGATGAGGCAGGCCCCCGCGTCCGGCCCCCGCCCGACCTGCGACGACACCACGCCCAGCGTCTCCAGAACCCGCATCGCCTCGCGTACGGACGACCGGCTCACCCGCAGTTGCTCGGCGAGTTGCCGCTCGCCGGGCAGGCGGTCGCCGACCGTGAGCCCGTCGTCCGCGATGCGCCGCTCGATCTGGGCGATCACGTCCTCGAACGCCCGGGTGCGCCGGACCGGCTGCCAACCGCTCAAGGGGGCCTCCTCTTGTGAGGGAATATGGTCAGACCATACTATGGTCATACCATATGAGCGTAAAGGAGTGCCGTGCGCGTCGCCCTGTTCATCACCTGCGTGAACGACACGCTCTTTCCCGGCACCGGGCGAGCGGTCGTCACGCTGCTGCGCCGCCTCGGATGTGACGTCGAGTTCCCACGGGCGCAGACCTGCTGTGGCCAGATGCACGTCAACACGGGGTACCCCGAGGAGGGCAGGCGGCTCGCGCGGCACTTCGTGGACGTCTTCGCCGAGTACGACGCGGTCGTCGCGCCGTCCGGGTCGTGCGCCGCGATGGTCCGCGAGCAGTACCCGCGTCTCGCCCGCACCCCGGCCGCCGCCGGGGCCCCCGCGGGGGAGAGACCCCCGCCCGGCTCGTTCGCCGCGGAGGTGGCCGAGACGGTGCCGAAGGTCTACGAGCTCTCGGAGTTCCTCGTCGACGTCCTCGGCGTCACCGACGTCGGCGCCTACTTCCCGCACCGGGTGACCTACCACCCGACCTGCCACTCGCTGCGCGGCCTCCACTTGGGAGACCGGCCCACCCGCCTGCTTGAGCAGGTCAGGGGCCTGGAGCTGGTCCCGCTCCCCGGAGCGGACGAGTGCTGTGGTTTCGGCGGCACCTTCGCGGTGAAGAACCCGGCGATCTCCGCCGCCATGTGCGCGGACAAGGTGCACAATGTCGCGACCACCGGTGCCGAGGTGCTGTGCGCCGCCGACAACTCCTGCCTGATGCACATCGGCGGCACCCTCAGACGCCAGCGCGCCGGTGTACGGATCATGCACCTCGCCGAGATCCTCGCCGCCACGGAGAGCGGCGACGGCAGGGCGGTGCGCGGATGAGCGGGGGCGCCACGTTCCTCGGCATGCCGGCCTTCCCCGCGAACGCCGCGGCCGCCGTGCGGGACTCACAGCTCAGGTACAACCTCCGCAAGGCCACCCACACGATCCGCGGCAAGCGGGCCGCCGCGGTCGGCGAGCTGCCCGACTGGGCCGAGCTCCGCCGGGCGGGCAAGGAGATCAAGGACCATACCCTGCGCAACCTGGAGCGCTACCTGGTGCGCATGGAGGAGGCGGTCACCGCGGCGGGCGGCCACGTTCACTGGGCGGCCGACGCCAAGGAGGCCAACCGGATCGTCGCCGACCTGGTCAAGGCCACCGGCGAGACCAGCGTGGTCAAGGTCAAGTCGATGGCGACCCAGGAGATCGGCCTCAACGAGGCTCTCGAACTGGAGGGCATCACCGCGTACGAGACCGACCTGGCCGAGCTGATCGTCCAGCTCGGCGACGACTGGCCCTCGCACATCCTGGTCCCGGCGATCCACCGCAACCGCGCGGAGATCCGCGAGATCTTCCGGGAGAAGATGGCCGACTGGGGGCGCGCCGCGCCGGCGGACCTGACGGACGACCCCCGCGCCCTCGCCGAGGCCGCCCGGCTCCACCTGCGCGAGCGCTTCCTATCCACCAGGGTCGCGATCTCCGGCGCCAACTTCATGATCGCCGAGACCGGCACGCTGGTGGTGCTGGAGTCCGAGGGCAACGGGCGGATGTGCCTCACCCTGCCCGAGACGCTGATCAGCGTGGTCGGCATCGAGAAGCTGCTGCCCAGCTGGCAGGACCTGGAGGTCTTCCTCCAGCTGCTGCCCAGGAGCTCCACCGGCGAGCGGATGAACCCCTATACCTCCACCTGGACCGGCGCGGTCGAGGGGCAGGAGTTCCACCTGGTGCTGCTCGACAACGGCCGGACGAACGTGCTGGCGGACGAGATCGGCCGTCAGGCGCTGCGCTGCATCCGCTGCTCGGCCTGCCTGAACGTCTGCCCGGTCTACGAGCGGGCCGGAGGCCACGCGTACGGCTCGGTCTATCCGGGACCGATCGGGGCGATCCTCACCCCGCAGCTGCGCGGCACCGCCTCGAAGCTGGACGCGTCGCTGCCGTACGCCTCGACCCTCTGCGGCGCCTGCCTCGACGCCTGCCCGGTCGCGATCGACATTCCCGAGGTCCTGGTCCACCTGCGTGGCAAGGTCCGCCACGCGCGTGTCGAGCGCCTGGGCATGCGTGCCGCCGGATGGGTGTTCAATCGCCCCGCGCGGCTGGCACGTGCTCAACGGCTCGGCGGCCGCCTGCGCAGGTTCGTCCCCGGACGCCTGCCGGGCCCGCTGTCGGCCTGGACCGACACGCGCGACATTCCCGATATTCCTCCCGAGTCATTCCGTGACTGGTGGGACCGCACAGACGGAGGCGTTCAATGACCGCTGCGGGCAGCAGGGAGCTGATCCTGTCGCGGATCCGCTCCGCGGTGGCCGGGGCCGGCGAGGTCGAGATCACCCGCGCCTACCGCACCTCACCGGACCCGGCCCGCGCGACGGGCCTGGTGGAACTGCTCGCCGAGCGGGTGGCCGACTACCGGGCCGTCGTGCACGTGGTGGACGAGGGGGAGGCGGCCGCGACGATCGCGGCGGCGCTGGCCCGCCGGGGCGCCACCCGGCTGGTCGTCCCCGAAGGACTGCCACCCGAGTGGGTCCCCGGAGAGCCGGTCACCGACGATCCGCCGCTGAGCGCGGCCGAGCTGGACGGGGTGGACGGTGTCGTCACCGGGTGCGCCGTGGCGATCGCGGAGACCGGCACGATCGTGCTGGACGCCGGCCCCGGGCAGGGGCGCCGGGCGCTGACCCTGGTACCGGACTACCACCTGTGCGTCGTGCGCGCCGGGCAGATCGTGGCCGGCGTTCCCGAGGCCGTCGGCAGACTCGACCCGTCCAGGCCGCTGACCTGGATCAGCGGTCCCTCCGCGACCAGCGACATCGAGCTGAACCGGGTGGAGGGCGTGCACGGCCCGCGCGCGCTGGAGGTCGTCGTCATCCGCTGATCCGGCAGGGGGAGGTGCGTCGGGCGCGAAACACGGATGTGGCCGTGCTGGACGTCTACGGCATGCCCGGCTAGCGTGCCATGGCGTGTGATCCACAGGGCTCGGCCGGCGGACGGTTGTCGCCCGCCGGGGTCGATCCGATCCTCGCCGTCCATCAGGTCCGCAGGAGAAAAGGCGGAATTTACCGATCCGTTACCTGCCCGCGTAGTGTCATTATCGGATATTGTCGCGAGTCGTTACTGCGTAACCCCAGGTCAAGGTCATTGGAGTCCTGTTTCCATGAAACCGCCGCTGCTGCTCATCGGGCAGGGCTCGCACGACGACAACGGATCCGCTGAATTCGGTAGGTTCATCCACCGGCTCCGCTGTCGCCTGGACCAGACGGCGGCCGACGTCTCCGGCGGCTACATTGCCAAGGCCAGGCCACGCCTCAGTGACTCCGTCGCATCGCTGGTCGCGCGCGGGCACCACCGGATGGTGGCCCAGCCCATGAGTCTCACCGGCGGTACGTGGCTCGGCACGGACATCCCCTCCGCGATAGCCCGCGAGCGGGAGAGACATCCCATGCTCACCTGCGACTACGGCCGTTCCCTGGGCTCCGACCCCCGTATCCTCGCGCTGCTCGCCGAGCGTCTGGCCGACGCCGCCGCCGAGGTCGCCAGCCTCCGGCTGGTCCCCGCCGCCGCCGGGCCGCTCGACGAGGAACCCGAGCACATCGAGATCGGCGAGACCGCCGTCGTGCTGGTCGGTGACGGCTCCACCAGCCCCGAGACCAACGCCGACGTGCACCGGGTCTCCCGGCTCTTCTGGGAGACCCACGCCCACGAGTACATGACCGTGGAGACGGCGTTCGTCTCCCTCACCCCGCCCGGCGTCCCCGGCGGCATCGAGCGCTGCCGCCGCCTCGGTGCCAAGCGCGTGATCGTCGTGCCCTACCTGCTCTTCGCCGGTGGCCTGCTCGACCGCGTCTGGGCTCAGGCCATGGCCTACGCCGCAGGCCACTCGAACCTGGACGTCCGCTGCGCCGACGTCATCGGTGACTGCGAGGGCCTGGCCGACGTGGTCATCGAGCGCTACGAGGAGGCGCTCAGCGGCATCGCCTGGTGATCCCGTGATGGTTTTGGTGTTTTTCCGGCTGGTTTCTGGAGGAGACTGAAGCGCATGACCATCCTCGAAGAGATCATTGCGGCGATCCGTCCCGCCGACCCGGCGGCCGTCGCCGAGGCCCGAGCCCACCAGGACCGCCTGACCAAGCCCAGGGGCGCGCTGGGCGCGCTGGAGGACGTGGCGATACGGCTGGCCGGGGCCGCGGCGGTCAGCCCGCCACCACTCCCGGTTCCCGCGGCTCTGGCGATCTTCGCCGCCGACCACGGTGTCCACGCCAGGGGCGTGACCCCGTGGCCGCAGGAGGTCACCCTGCAGATGGTCGGCAACTTCCTCGCGGGCGGTGCCGTGGCCAACGCCTTCGCCGCCCAGGTGGGTGCCTCGGTGACGGTCGTCGACGTCGGTGTGGCCGCCGACCTCGACCCCGCGCCAGGACTGACGATCAGTAAGGTCGCGTACGGTACGGCCGACCTGTCCCGCGGACCGGCGATGACCCCCGAGCAGGCGGTCGCGGCCCTGGAGGCCGGGATCGCCCATGCCCGCGAGCTCGTCGACGGAGGCGCCCGCTGCCTGATCACCGGAGACATGGGCATCGCCAACACCACCGCCTCGGCCGCGTTGATCTGCGCGTTCACCGGGCACGAAGCGGCGGCCGTGACCGGCAGGGGCACCGGTATCGACGGCGAGACCCTGGAACGCAAGGTCGAGGTGGTCCGCGAGGCACTCCGGGTGAACGACCTGGAGCGCGAGCCGGGTGCCGCCTCCTCGGTGTCCGCGCTGGAGACGCTGGCCGCGGTCGGCGGCCTGGAACACGCGGCGATCGCCGGATTCGTCCTCGCCGGGGCCGCTCTGCGGGTGCCGGTCATCCTGGACGGTGTCATCGCGGGGGCGGCGGCACTGGCGGCGGCGGCGATGGCGCCCGACGTCGTCGACCACTGCGTGGCCGGGCACCGCTCGGCCGAACCCGGTCACGCCGCGGCCCTGGATCACCTGGGCCTGCGCCCCCTGGTGGAGTTGGAACTCCGGCTCGGCGAGGGCACCGGCGGCCTGCTCGCCCACCCGCTCGTCTGCGCCGCGGCCAGGGTGATGCACGAGGTCGCGACCTTCGATTCCGCCGGTGTGACAGACAAGGAAGCCTGACCTGCGGAAGTCTTGAAGCCGACCGGTTGACAACAGTCAGCCGTCTCTTGACACCTGTTAACACAGGTGCAGCAAAGAGAGCGTCGTTAGCCGGTAGGTTTACCTCTTAAGCACGTCATGATTCACAATTCCTCGTGAACGGGAGATCGGTCGCCATGTCGCCCTACCTGCTCGGCTTGCGCCTCTCCGGGCGGCGGGTGCTCGTCGTGGGCGGTGGGCGCGTCGCCCAGCGGCGTGTGCCGGCGCTGCTCGACGCGGGCGCACTGGTCACCATCGTCTCGACGAGCGTCACGCACGCCCTCGACGATCTCATCGCGACAGGCCGCGTGACCTGGGAGGCCAGGCGCTACCAGGCCGGCGACGTCGACGGGGCCTGGCTGGTGCAGGCCTGCACGGACAACCCCGAGGTGAACGCCGCCGTGGCCGAGGAGGCCGAGGCGAAGCGGATCTGGTGCGTGCGCGCCGACGACAAGGACGCCTCCGCGGCCTGGACCCCCGCCAGCGGCAAGGTGGACGAGATCAGTGTGGCGATCACCGCCGGAGGCGATCCCCGGCGTGCCGCCGGGATCAGGGACGCCGTGGTGGGCGCTCTCAGGGACGGTACGGTCGACGCCCGGCGCAACCGTACCAAGCTCGTGGGCGTCGCCCTGGTCGGTGGCGGTCCCGGCGACCCCGGCCTGATCACGGTCCGTGGACGGCAGTTGCTGGCCCAGGCCGACGTGGTCGTCGCCGACCGTCTCGCCCCGCAGGCCCTGCTCGACGAGCTCTCCCCGGACGTCGAGCTGATCGACGCCGCGAAGATCCCCTACGGTCGCTACATGGCCCAGGAGAGGATCAACGAGCTGCTGATCGAGCACGCCAGGCAGGGCAAGTTCGTGGTCCGGCTCAAGGGAGGCGACCCGTTCGTCTTCGGCCGCGGTGGCGAGGAGTTGCTCGCCTGCGCCCGCGCGGGCATCCCGGTGGTCGTGGTCCCCGGCATCACCAGCCCGGTCGCGGTACCGGCCGCCGCCAACGTGCCCGTGACGCATCGCGGCGTCAGCCAGGAATTCCATGTGATCTCCGTACACGTCCCGCCGGGCGACGAGAGATCCACGGTCGACTGGCCCAATCTGGCCAGATCCGGCGGCACGCTGGTGCTTATGATGGCGGTCGAACGGATCGGGGTGATCGCCGAAACGCTGCTCCATAACGGACGTTCGCCGGAAACTCCCGTAATGGTGGTACAGGACGGTACCCTTCCGACCCAGCGCGCTCTTTACGCCACGCTCTCCACCGTGGCGGAGCGCGTAAGCGCGGCTGAGATTCGGCCCCCTGCGATCGTGATCGTCGGTGATGTCGTGAAGGTCGGCCAGGAGGTCGAGATGGTTCGAGCGGAGCGAGTACCGTGAAATCGGCTTCCAACAGGCCTCCCCATTCGGGTGGTGGCCGTGACCCTCGCCTCGCCGGCACCCCCCAGGAGCCATCTGGCGGCCCCCCGCCGGATGACCAGGAATCCCCCGGCGAGCAGACGGTGACCTTCGGCGCCATCCGTCCAGACGATGACGCCGCCTCCATCCGCGCCCGCACCCGGCCCGCCGCCGGGGCGGCCGGTCCCGCCGCGCCCCCCGGCAGAACAGCGGGTCCCGCCACGCCTCCGGGCAGGAGGGCCGGTCCAGCCGCCCCGGGCGGGGCGGCCGATCCAGCCGCCCCACCCGCTTCGAAGGAGGCGATGGCGGCCTTCCACGCCGCCGCGGCCGCCGCCCAGGCCACGATCGCCGCCATCACCACCTCCCGGGAGGTGGCCAAGCCCACCTCCGCCGACGCCCCGGGCAGCCGTCCTCCGGGTGCCTCCCGCAGCGGTCCCGCCACGGCCTCGCCCGGTGCGGTCTCCGGTCCGAACGCCTCCCCGGCCGCTTCCCGCGGCGGTGCCCCCGCCCCGCAGAGGGCGCCCCGTGGTGGTGGCCCCGCCTCGCCGGGTGCTCCCCGTGGAGGCGCTCCCGCCCCGCCGGGGGCGGCCCCGGGCCAGGGTGCCCCTCCTTCCCCCGGCGCTTCGCGTGGTGGTGGCCCTGCCACCACTCCTCCCGGTGCCCCTCCGAGGCCGGGTGCTCCCGCCTCCCAGGGGGGTTTTGCGGGAGCTTCTCGCGGGGACGGCCCCGCCGAGGGCTCTCGCGGTGCGACTTTCCGTCCAGGGCCCGCTTTCCCGAGCGCTCCCCGTGCCGGCGGTGGCCCCGTCACACCTTCTCCCCAGGCCGGTCCCGGTGCGCTCTTTCGCCCAGGTGCCCCCGTTCCCCCGAGCGCTCCCCGCGGCGGCGCTCCCACCACTCCCGCACCCGGCGCTTTCGGGGGTGGCGCCTCCGGTTCCGCCCCTGGAGAAGGTGCCGCAGGCTCCTCCCGTACGGCCAACGAGGGCTTCTCCCCCCGGGCCGAGGGGGGCGGGCCCGCGCCCGGAGTTCCCGGCGCCGAGGCCGCCGCTCCGCCCCTTCGGGTGAACAGACCCCAGGAGAAGCAGGAGGAGCCCGGGAAGGGCGCCGAGTCCGACGAGGTCGTCGTCCTCCTCGCGGATGACGGTGAGATCGGGGACGCGCGGCGGGAGGGGCGTCGCGAGGGGCCGGAAAACGAAGCGGAGAGCGACGCCGGGATGCCTGGCGCCGGCGGAGCCGAGGATGGCGGCGAGGCCGGAGAGCGGGCCCTGGCCGGCGACGGGGCTCAGCGCGACGCCGAGCCCGCCGAGATCGATGAGCAGGCTCCGCGGGAGGACGAGACCGATGAGAGCGGCGGAGAGACCCGGCGCGACGGCGAGGCCGGTGCCGAGGTCCTGGACGGGGCCGGCGACGCGGACGGGAACGACGGGAACGAGAAGGCCGGAGGCGAGGAGGACGCGGGGTCGCCGGGCGACCGGATGCGGGAGACGCCGCTTCCCGACGCCGTCTCCGAAGCCCTGAGCAGCGCGCTCACCGCCGTACGCACCGGTGTCACCGACCTCGGTTTCGGCCTGGACATCCCCGGGGCCGAGGAGGCCAGGCGGGTCCAGAGTGAGATCCTGGCCCAGCTCGACGACTACGTGATCCCCCGCGTCCACACGAGCACCGCGCCCGCCCTCGTCGTGGTCGCGGGCTCCACCGGCGCGGGCAAGTCCACGCTCCTCAACACGCTGGCCAACGCCAGGGTCAGCGCGACCGGCGTGCGCCGTCCGACGACCGGAACGCCTGTCCTGGCCTGCCACCCCGACGATCACGAGTGGTTCGCCAAGGGCGACCTGCTCGGTAGCCTCCGGCGGCTCAGCGAGCCCGACCCCGAGGCGGCCTCCGACGGCCTTGTGCTCGTCTCCACCGAGCGCCTACCTCCCGGTGTGGCACTGCTCGACACCCCCGACATCGACTCGGTGGTCGAGGAGCACCACGAGATCGCGCATCGCATGCTCGACGCGGCCGATCTGTGGATCTTCGTCACCACCGCCGCCCGCTACGCCGACGCCCCGGCCTGGCGGCTGCTCCGCCTGGCCAAGGAGCGCGGAGCCAAGCTGGCCATCGTGCTCTCCAGGGTGCCGCCCAAGTCCAGAGAGGTGATCACCAAGCACTTCGTCAGGATGCTCACCGAGTACGGTCTCGGCGAGGTCGACCGGTTCGTCGTCAACGAGGGCAAGGTCACCGACGGCATGCTCCCCGACCACGAGGTGAGCGAGCTGCGCCTCTGGCTGACCGAGCTGTCGGTTGACGAGCGACGTCGCGATCAGGCCGTGCGGGCCACCCTGGACGGGGTGCTGAACAGCTTCCGCACTCGTGTCCCCGCCCTGGCCAAGCAGCTGGAGATCCAGGTCGCCTTCCGCAGAGACCTCCGCGCCGACGTGGAGAGCGCCTATGCCCAGGCGCTGGTCGAGATCGACGAGAGCACCAGCGACGGCTCGCTGCTCCGGGGTGAGGTCCTCGCCCGCTGGCAGGACTTCGCCGGTTCCGGCGATCTCATGCGTACCCTCCAGCTGCGCAAGCCCGGCCGTCTCGCGGGCAAGGCGAGCCATCAGGCACCCGAGCGGCTCAGTGCGCTGAGATCCGCGCTGCGGACGGGGTTGGAGTCGGTGGTCGTCTCGGCGGCGCAACGGGCCGCGGAGGAGGCCGCCTCGCGCTGGTTGAACCGTCCGGGCGCGCAGGAGGTCCTGGCGACGGCCGCCGAGCTCGGGCGCGCGTCCGACGATCTCCCGCGCAGGGCCGGCCGGACCATCGCGGCCTGGCAGGAGCACATCACCGAGCTGATCCGCACCGAGGGGGTGACCAAGCGATCGGTGGCCAGGGTGATCTCGTTCGACGTCGAGTCCCTGTCGCTGATCCTGACCATCGGGCTGCTCGGTTACGGCGCCTCGGAGGCGCGGAACGGCGCCGGTGCGCTGCCGCAACGGCTGGTACACGCGCTGCTCGGCGCGGAGTCGCTGCGCAACATCGGGGTGAAGGCCCGAAGCGATCTCCGCGCCCGGATCGGCATGCTCTTCGACGACGAGACGGCGCGTTACATCCAGGCTCTCGATGGCGCCGGCATACCGGATGAATCCGCCGCCACCCGCCTTTACCAGGCAACGTACAACCTTGAGGTCGCCCGATGAGTGTTGGCACCACCCAGTCACGCCAAGGGCTCGGCAGCCGGCTCGCCGCGCTGGCTCGGATCGTGGAGCTGGGGCCGGGCAGGGTCGAGCCCAAGCTCCTCACCGAGTCGGGGCAGCTGCTGCTGCGTGCCGGTGACAGGCTCAAGCTCTCCTCCGACCACACGGTGGTCGCGCTCGCGGGGGGCACGGGCAGCGGCAAGTCGACGCTGTTCAACTCGATCTCCGGCCTGGAGCTGTCGCCGACGGGAGTACGCCGCCCGACCACGGCCCGCACCCACGCCTGCGTCTGGGGCCTGGACGGCGCAGGCCCGCTGCTCGACTGGCTGCAGATCCAGTGGCGCCACCGCTTCGCGCGGGCCAGTGCCCTGGACCGCGGGGAGAGCCGGCTGCACGGGCTGATCCTGCTCGACCTGCCCGACCACGACTCCATCCGGGCGCTGACCGACACCGAGGCCGACCGGCTGATCCAGGTCGCGGACCTCGTCGTGTGGGTGCTCGACCCGCAGAAGTACGCCGACGCCTCCACGCACCGGCGCTACGTGACCGACCTGGCCGGGCATGAGGCGGTGACGGTCTTCGTGCTCAACCAGTCCGACCGGCTCGACGAGGAGGAGCTGGCCGAGTGCGTCGCGGACCTGGAGGACCTGCTCCACCGCGAGGGGGTCGAGCACCCCGTGGTCGTCACCACCTCGGCGATCACGGGTACGGGCGTGGACGACCTCAAGGCGGTCCTCGCCGAGACCGTGTCCAGGCGCAGGGCCGCCACCCAGCGCCTGGAGGCCGACCTCGACCGGCTGACGCTCCGCCTGGCGAAGGTCATGCCCGCCGACGGCACCCCGGCGCCGCCCTCCTCCATTGACGACGCCCGCCGGATCGGTCTCACCGACGCCCTCTGCGACGCGGCCGGAGTCCCCGCCGTCGGCGAGGCGATGGAGAACGTCTACGCCGCGAGGTCCGGTGAGTGGGTCGGCTGGCCCTACACCCGCTGGGCGGCCAAGCTCCGTCCTGATCCGCTGAACAGCCTGCGCCTGGGCGATCTGCGAGACGAGATCCGCGGCCTGACCGGTGGCTCGGTCAGCGCGCAGCCGGCCGAGGTGGACACCGCCGTCCACGCCCTGGCCGACGGCCTGACCTCCGGCATGCACGAGGCGTGGCAGAGCGGGATCAGGGACGCCGCGCGCTCCCGCTCGGCACAGTTGCCCCAGGTGCTGTCGGAGGAGCTCTCAGAGGTCGCACCGCGCCTGGACAGGGTGCCCGGCTGGTGGCGGCTGCTTCTCGCCTGGCAGTACCTGCTGGTCCTGCTCTTCGTCGCGGGCCTCGCCTGGGTCGGTACGGCTCTGGTCTACGGCGTGTTCGGCACCGGGAAGCCGCCGGCGGGGCTGGAGGTGTTCGGCGACGCCGCCTCGCTGCCGTGGGTGGGGCTGATGATGCTCTCGGTACTCGGGCTCGGGTTGCTCACCGCGGTGGCCAGCCGCAACTTCATCGTGCTCGGCGCGGGCAACGAGCGTGACGCGCTGGAGCGCGAGATGCGCCGCAGGGTCGCCGGGCTCGCGGAGAGCATGGTGATCGAGCCGGTGGAGCGCGAGCTGACCCGCTACAACGAGTTCTACTCGGCCATGCGGAGCCTGCGAGGCTGATTCCCGGGGTTGTCCACAGCTTGGTCGAGTGTCCGGCGGTTGTCCCCAGAGCGCGATTCGGTGACTCGCGAGGGGTACGGCTCGGACCATCGTGTCTTTCACGCCGCCGGCACTCGGCCGGCTCTCATGGGAGGCACGATGAACGACATCTACGTCACGCTGACCGGTAACGTCGCGGCCACGCCGCGCCAGCACACCTTCCCCGACGGCTCCCGGGTCACCTCGCTCAAGATCGCCTCGACGAGTCGTTACTTCGATCGGGAGAACCAGCAGTGGCGCAACGGTGAGACGACCTACTTCGGAGTCCGCTGCTTCCGCGGGCTCGCCGACAACGTCGCCCAGTCGGTCCAGCTGGGCCAGCCAGTCGTCGTTCAGGGACGGTTGCGGATCCGCGAGTTCACCCACGAGGGTGAGCGCCGATTCATGCCCGAGGTGGAGGCCAACTCGCTCGGACACGACCTGCGCTGGGGGCTGGGGAGTTTCAGCAAGCCACAGCGCGGCGGCCCGGTCGCGGCCCTGGGCAGCGCGGAGCGGATCGAGCTCGATCGCGAGACGTCCGACTGGGCCATGAGCGGCGGTGCCCCCGTCGAGGCGGGGGCACCCGGCGCCCTGCCTCCGCTGCGGGCCGGTCTCGACGACGAGCGGGTCGCGCCGGGCGGCGGGCCGGCCGAGGGGGGTGCGATTCACGGAGAGGCCGCAGAGGCCGCCTCGCGTGCGGTGGATCACGGCTCCGCCGGGGAGGAGCCGGCGGTGGGAGAGGCCGTGACCAGGAGAAGGAAGGCGGCGAAGGGCACGACGAGGCGGGTGCAGGCGGTGGATGCCGACGACCCGGCCGCGGGGGTCACCGGGGAGGAAACGGCCGGGGCCGTGCCGGGCGCGGTGAAGATCCACCCAGATGTGAGCGATGAGGCGCCCTGGCCGACACGGGAGCGCGTGGCGGCCTGAGCCGCCTCCCGTTGGGAGGCCCGGGCCGCGGGCCTCCCAACCCGATCGGCTGTTCGGAACCGGAGAGGTGGGTGGAGGAATCGTTCGAGGTGGGCAGGGAGTCGAATTCGGGCAGGGGGATGGGTGCGGGTCCGCGCAGGGGAAGAACGCGGACAGCGGGATGGGGCGGATTCGAACACAAGACTTGGAACGGAAGATTCAGCGGAGAAGATTTCGGACGGGAGATGAGGACGGGCAGGCTTCCGATGAAGTGCGGACTTCGCAGGGGCGGGATGTCTGACGGAAGTGCAAGGCCTCGCACGGTAATAGGGCCTGGTTCGGGCGGAGTGAGGGGGCATCGGCCGGACGCGGTCGGTGTCTCACCACGGAAGCGCGGGGACGCCGAGATAACCAGCCGATGGTCTTGCCCGTGTCAGATGCCCAGGACACCTGTTTAGGTCCAGGTCACGCCCCGCAGCATGGCTTGCTCCTTTCCCACACGGCCCGCTCGCGAGGGAGCGGTTTCCAAAACGTAGGTCAACCGGTGGGCTGGCCCACTCCGTCAAAGGTAGCGGTTCCCATCGCGCGTCGCACACTCCGCAACTATTGTGTTACACATCGTTAGTCGGAGAGGGGGACGACATGGCGGCTCCCAGCCACACCTCGGTCAAACCGCGCGACGGCATGACACCCTTGGCCGATCGCTGGCCCCTGCTTGGACAGCGTCGCCCGCTGGTCGGCTACCTCTGCGGGGTAGTAGCGCTGGATCTCGCCGCGATCGTGTTCTTCCTGGCATCCGGGGTCTTCCGCTGGTCCGATGTGCTGACCTTCACCGCGCTGATGGCGTGTGGAGCCGTGTGCATCGAGGCGACCCGGAGGCTCGGCATGCCGGCCGGTGTCCACCGGGACCTGCTCTCCGCCTGGTGGCTGCCCGCCGCGCTGCTGCTCCCGCCGCTCTACGCGCTTCTGGCGCCCATTCCGCTCCAGTTCCTGCTGCAGAGGCGGGTGCGCGCGACGGTCGTCTACCGGCGGGTCTTCAGCTCGGCGGCGATCGGCCTGGCCGGATGTGCGGCCTCCCTGCTCTTCCATGCCGCGGTCGGTGACCTGAACGCGCTGACCAGGGGCGAGGGCGGGCCGATCCTGGTGGCCGTCGGCTGCGCGGTCCTGTTCACGGTGATCAACACCGCGCTGATCGCCATCGCGGCGCACACCGCCGACCCCGACAGCCGCTGGCGGGAGGTCCTGTGGAACCGGGAGAACCTGCTCCTCGACGTCGTCGAGCTCTGCCTCGGCGTCATCATCTCCATCACCTGCGGGCTCAATCCGGCTCTGCTGGTCCTGGCGCTGCCCCCGGTGGTGCTGCTCCAGCGCAGCCTGCTTCACGCCCAGCTTCAGGCCGCGGCCCGCACCGACCTCAAGACCGGCCTGCTGAACGCCGCGGCCTGGCAGCGAGAGGCCGACACCGAGATCGTCAGAGCGCGTCGCACGGGGGAGACGCTCGCGCTGCTGATCGTCGACATCGACCACTTCAAGCGGGTCAACGACACCTACGGTCACCTGATCGGCGACCAGGTCCTCGTCGGGGTGGCCGACACCATCCGCAGCCAGCTGCGCGACTACGACGTGGTGGGCCGGTTCGGCGGTGAGGAGTTCGTCGTCCTGCTGCCCAGGGCCGACGTGACAGAGGCCCGCAGGGTTGCCGAGCGGCTGCGCTCCCGGGTGGGACGGATGGCAGTCCCGGCCGACGACAACATGATCACCGTGACCATCTCGGTCGGTGTCGCGATCATGAGTGTGCACGGGGACGACCTGATCGAACTGCTCGCCGCGGCCGACCTCGCCCTCTACCGTGCCAAGGAGCTCGGCCGCGACCGGATCTGCCTGTCGGCCACCATCGTGCCTCCGGCCCGCAGGCCCGGATCCGAGGCCGCCCCTAGCTGAACTTTCCAGGCCCTAAACTAAAGGCATGCCGGAGTACATCTACACACTGCAGCGCGTGCGCAAGGCGCACGGCGACAAGGTCGTCCTCGACGACGTGACGCTGTCGTTCCTGCCGGGCGCCAAGATCGGTGTCCTGGGTCCCAACGGCACCGGAAAGTCGACGCTGCTGAAGATGATGGCGGGCCTGGAGCAGCCGTCCAACGGCGACGCCCGGCTCATGCCCGGCTTCACCGTCGGCATGCTCCAGCAGGAGCCCCCCCTCAACGAATCCAAGACCGTTCTCGGCAACGTCGAAGAGGGCGTCGCCGAGACCAAGGCGATGCTCGACCGCTTCAACGAGATCGCCGAGCTGATGGCCACCGACTACAGCGACGAACTGCTCGACGAGATGGGCAAGCTCCAGGACGCCCTCGACCACCGCAACGGCTGGGATCTCGACAGCCAGCTGGAGCAGGCGATGGACGCCCTCCGCTGCCCCCCGCCGGACGCCGAGGTGACTCAGCTCTCCGGTGGAGAGCGCCGCCGGGTCGCCCTCTGCAAGCTGCTCCTGGAGCAGCCCGACCTGCTCCTGCTCGACGAGCCCACCAACCATCTCGACGCCGAGAGTGTCCAGTGGCTCGAGTCCCACCTGGAGAAGTACCCGGGCACCGTCCTGGCCGTCACCCACGACCGCTACTTCCTGGACAACGTGGCCAACTGGATCCTGGAGCTCGACCGCGGCCGTTGCCACGCGTACGAGGGGAACTACTCCACCTACCTGGAGGCCAAGACCGCGCGGCTCAGGCTCGAAGGTCAGAAGGACGCCAAGCGCAAGAAGCGCCTGGAGGAGGAGCTGGAGTGGGTCCGCTCCAACGCCAGGGCCCGCCAGACCAAGAGCCGGGCGCGCCTGCAGCGCTACGAGGAGATGGCCACCGAGGCCGACAAGTACCGCAAGCTCGACTTCGAGGAGATCCAGATCCCGCCGGGCCCGCGTCTGGGCACCACGGTGATCCGGGCCGAGAAGCTCACCAAGGGCTTCGAGGAGCGCGTCCTGATGGAGAGCCTCTCCTTCGACCTGCCGCGCAACGGCCTCGTCGGCATCATCGGTCCGAACGGTGTCGGCAAGACCACCCTGTTCCGGATGATCACCGGTAGCGAGACGCCGGACAGCGGTGAGATCATCGTCGGTGACACCGTCAAGATCTCTTATGCCGACCAGAGCCGGGGCGGGATCGACCCGACGAAGAACGTCTGGGAGGTCGTCTCCGACGGGCTCGACTACATCAAGGTCGGCCAGGTCGAGATGCCGTCGCGCGCCTACATCGCCGCGTTCGGGTTCAAGGGCCCGGACCAGCAGAAGAAGGCGGGCATCCTGTCCGGCGGAGAGCGCAACCGGCTCAACCTGGCGCTCACCCTCAAGCAGGGCGGCAACGTGCTCCTGCTCGACGAGCCCACCAACGACCTCGACACCGAGACACTCTCCAGCCTGGAGAACGCGCTGCTGGAGTTCCCCGGCTGCGCGGTCATCACCTCGCACGACCGGTGGTTCCTGGACCGCATCGCGACCCACATCCTGGCCTGGGAAGAGGGCTCGAACTGGTTCTGGTTCGAGGGCAACTACGCCGACTACGAGAAGAACAAGATCGAGCGTCTGGGTGCCGACGCGGCCCGGCCGCACCGCGTCACCTATCGCAAGCTCACCCGCGACTGACCCCGGTTTCCGGGACGGGCAGGGGCACCTGGCACGGGCCGTGTCAGGTGCTCTCCCGGTCGCGACCGAACGAGCCTCCGGTGCCCCGCCGTACGACGGGCAGCGGGGGCTCGCTACGGTTCTGGGTGTGTTTGGACAGAGCGTCGCGGGCGAGGTCGGCCATGGCCACCGACATGTGTTCCCCAGGACTGTCAGGTTCGCCGACATCGACTCGCTGGGTCACGTCAACAACGTGCGGTTCCTCGACTATCTGGAGGACGCGCGGATGGGGATGTTCCACATCGACCCCCATCACGAGGGGAACGCCCCTTTCGCCGGGCTGGTGATCGCCCGGCATGAGATCGACTACCGGCGCCCCCTCACCTTCCGTCCCGACCCGGTCCGGGTGGAGTCGTGGGTGACGGAGATCCGTCCGGTACGGTTCACCCTCGCGTACGAGATCCGCGACGATGACGAAATCTTCGTCAAGGCCCGCTCGGTGATCGTGGCCTATGACGTGGAGAGTGCCTCCCCCCGGCGGCTGAGCCAGGACGAGATCGCCTACCTGCGCAGGTTCGCGGCGGACTGAGGCCTTTCCCCGGGCGAGGCGGGCCTTGTCCGGCCTCGGCAACCCGTACACGGATCGGCGGGGGGGGGGGGGGCGGGCCGCCGCCCCCCCCCCCAACGCCCAACTCGCGGGGGGGGTTCTCCGAAAGCGAGGGCGCCGGCGGGCCGGGGGCGC
>NZ_JBEXGU010000050.1:0-55086 GCF_040607515.1 Streptosporangium sp. NPDC005286
TGGGCGTGCAGCGACCGGCCGGAGGTCTGGATGTGGTACTTGAGCTTCTGCGACCGCTCGTTCGCGCCGTAGCGCTCCCGCATCGCGACCGCCCAGATCCGCCGCGCGACCCGGCCGAGCACGCTGTACTCGGGATCCATGCCGTTGGAGAAGAAGAACGACAGGTTGGGCGCGAAGTCGTCGATGTTCATGCCTCGGGCCAGATAGGACTCCACGTAGGTGAAGCCGTTGGTCAGCGTGAAGGCGAGCTGGCTGATGGGGTTGGCCCCGGCCTCGGCGATGTGGTAGCCGGAGATCGACACCGAGTAGAAGTTACGCACCCCGTTGTGGATGAACCACTCCTGGATGTCGCCCATCATCCGGAGCGAGAACTCGGTGGAGAAGATGCAGGTGTTCTGACCCTGGTCCTCCTTGAGGATGTCGGCCTGCACGGTGCCGCGCACGGTGGCCAGTGTCCGGGCGCGCAGCTTGGCCGCCTCCTCGGGCGAGGGCTCGCGGCCGTGTGAGTCGCGGTGGCGATCGAGCGCCTGGTCGATGGCGGTGTTGAGGAAGAAGGCCAGGATCGTGGGGGCGGGGCCGTTGATGGTCATGGACACCGACGTGGCCGGTGCGGACAGGTCGAACCCGTCGTAGAGCGCCTTCATGTCCTCCAGGGTCGCGATCGACACGCCGGAGGTGCCGACCTTGCCGTAGACGTCGGGGCTCTGGCCGGGGTCGCGGCCGTACAGGGTGACCGAGTCGAACGCGGTGGACAGCCGGGTGGCCTCGCTGTCGGCCGACAGCAGCTTGAAGCGCCGGTTGGTGCGGAGGGCGTCCCCCTCGCCGGCGAACATCCGGGCCGGGTCCTCGCCCTCGCGCTTGAACGGGAAGACCCCGGCCGTGAACGGGAAACGGCCGGGCAGGTTCTCGCTTCGCAGGAAGCGCAGCAGCTCCCCGTGGTCGGTGTAGCGCGGCAGCGCCACCCGTGGAATCGTGCTGCCCGAGAGCGACTCGCGGGTGAGCCGGGTGCGCGACTCCCGGTCGCGGACCCGCACCACCTGCTCCTGGCCCGAGTACGCCTCGACGACCGCCGGCCAGCCGTCGATGAGCTCCGCGTTCGCCGGTGCGAGGTCGGCTCTGGCCTGGTCGGCCAGCTCGGCGACGGCCGCGGCGGGCGATCCGGTGAGCTCGGCCACCACCTCGGTCAGCCGCTGCAGGCGCCGGGCGGCCTCGATCTGCCGGGCGGTCTCGGTGTGGTAGCCACGCACGGTCTCGGCGATCTCGGCGAGGTAGCGGATCCTGCCGGGTGGGACGATCTGGGCCGCGCCGGTGGACGCGCGGCCGCTCACCTCGGGCAGGACACCGGGCTGGAGCGGCAGGCCGCCTTGGGCCAGCAGGCCGCTCAGGTGCTGGTACAGGGCGGTGACACCGTCGTCGTTGAAGGTGGCCGCGCTGGTACCGAACACCGGCATGTCCTCGGGCCGGGCGCCGAAAGCCTCCCGGTTGCGGATCAGTTGCCGTGACACGTCGCGCAGCGCGTCGGCCGCGCCACGCCGTTCGAACTTGTTGATCGCCACCACGTCGGCGAAGTCCAGCATGTCGATCTTCTCAAGCTGGGACGCCGCGCCGAACTCGGGCGTCATCACATACAGCGCGACGTCGACGAGAGGGACGATCGCGGCGTCGCCCTGGCCGATGCCCGGAGTCTCCAGGATCACCAGGTCGTATCCGGCGGCCTTGCACGCCTCGATCACCGCGCCGATGTTCTCGGGCAGCTCGTGGGCGCCCCGGGTGGCCAGGGATCGGAAGAAGACGCGGTCGCCGTCCAGGGTGTTCATCCGGATCCGGTCGCCCAGCAGCGCGCCGCCGCCACGGCGCCGGGTCGGATCCACCGCCAGCACGGCCACCCGGAGTTTGTCCTGCTGGTCGGTGCGGAACCGGCGTACCAGCTCGTCGGTGAGGGAGGACTTGCCAGACCCGCCGGTGCCGGTGATGCCGAGCACCGGCACCCGGCGACCGGCGGCCGCGTCCGCCAGTACCCGCCGGTCGGCCTCCGGCAGTGTCCCGCCCTGCAGGCAGGTGATCACGCGCGCCAGCGCCGTCCGCTCACCCGCCAGCACGCTCTCGACCGGCGCCGGCCGCGCGGCGAGATCGACGTCCGACTCACGGATGAGCCGATTGATCATTCCCGGCAGGCCGAACCGCTGGCCGTCCTCGGGGGAGAAGATCCGTACCCCCGACTCGGCCAGCCGGGCGATCTCCTCCGGCACGATGACGCCACCGCCGCCGCCGAAGATCTGGACGTGTCCCAGCCCTGCCTGCCCGAGCGCCGAGGCGAGATATTCGAAGTACTCGATGTGCCCGCCCTGGTAGGAGCTGACCGCCACTCCCTGGGCGTCCTCCTCCATGACCGCGTCGACCACTTCCCGCACCGAGCGGTTGTGGCCCAGGTGGATCACTTCGGCTCCCTGCGCCTGCAGGATCCGCCGCATGATGTTGATCGCCGCGTCATGCCCGTCGAACAGCGCGGCGGCGGTGACGAAACGCACCGGGTGGGTGGGAACGTGCAGCGAGCCGTTGACGCGGGAGCGGTCGTCGGAGCGTGGCACCGGACTCTCCTGGAGGGTAATAAATCCTTGGACATCAAATATTTTGGCATTAAAGTACATAGGTGATCGGGATCCGGTCAAGTACCGTGAGCCGGTGCCTAGTTCACCCTCTTTCGACTCCATCGCCGAAGCTCACCGGCAGTGGAACGCCCGCTGGCCGGAACATGCCGACCACATGGCCACCGTCACCTCCGTCATGCGGGTGCAGCAACTGCTGCTGAGCCGGATCGAGGAGACCCTCAAGCCGTACGGCCTGACCTTCGCCGCCTACGAGGCGCTGCAACTGCTGGCATTCGCGCGGGGGGCGCTGCCGATGGGAAAGATGGGGGAGCGGCTGATGGTGCACCCCGCCTCCGTGACCAACGTCGTCACCCGTCTGGAGCAGCGCGGGCTCGTGGAACGGCGTGTCTCCCCCGACGACCGGCGCGTGGTCCTGGCCAGGATCACCTCCGCCGGGCAGACCCTGGCATGGCAGGCGACCGAGGCGCTCAACGAGAGCTCGTTCGGCCTGGCCGACCTCACCCGCGCCCAGGCCGTCGAGACCACGGCCCACCTCCGTGACATCCGCGCCGCCCTGGGCGACGTCCATCGGCCCGGCCAGGCCGGAACGAGCCCGCGCGACCTCCCCGTGCACCCGTAGCCGGGGGCGTGCTCATCAGGGCCATCCTGGAGCGCGCGATGCCGACGCGTCCATGGGGGAGCTCGGCCTCCCCGACCCCGGCGGTTCAGCGGGTGGGGGGAACGAACTCGGGCTGGTCGAGCAGGCGCAGCCAGCTGCCGTCGGGCTGGCGCCGGACGACCTGCGCGCGGGCGCCACTCCCGTCCTTCGGCGGGGTCGAGGTGAGGGCGATGTCGCCGCTGATCAGCGTCGGCAGCGGTTGTTCCTGCTCGAAGCGGGGACGGCCGGCCAGCACCTTCTCCCACAGCGCGCGGATCGCCTCCCGGCCCACCGTCCGGCCGCCGGGCGGGTAGGCCATCACCGCGTCCTCCTCGTAGAGCGCGGCCACTCCGGCCGCGTCACCGGCGTTGGACCGTTCGACGAACAGGCGGGTGATGTCTTCGGGCCGCATGGCCTTCTCGTACTCCGGCATGGATTCCTCCTGATGTTGGACCTCGGTGCCCACTAGCCTGGTCGCTCACCGATCAGAAGTCCAACAGATGGATCTGCTAGAAACTAGAAGTTTCAGCTATGGATCTGGGCTCCGGCAGCACAACCGTTCAAGACCGTCAGCGGCCGAGGACACCCTTCCCGCTCTGCGTCTCGTCGGCATTGGGGTGCTACGAGGGTTCCGGACAGACAGCCCATCGGTGATGCACTAGATGTTCCCGGGTGTGGCGTCGATGAGATCCCCGCCGGCGAGCCGATGGAGACGGCCCTGCTTCGCCTTCGATACGGCCGGTCGGCTCCTGTGCGGCCGGTGTGAGGGCTGCGGGAAGTCCTGAGGATCATCCGGCACGCCCGCTTCTGTGCAAGTAGTTGCATGGCTAGAGTTATTGCATATTATTTGCAGGAGCAAGTCAGAGGAGAGAAGCGATGGGTGAGTACACCCTTCCCGATATGCCCTACGACTACGCGGCCCTGGAGCCCGCGATCACCGGGGAGATCCTGGAGCTGCACCACTCCAAGCACCACGCCGCCTACGTCAAGGGCGCCAACGACACCCTGGAGAAGCTGGCCGAGGCCCGCGACAAGAGCGAGTTCGGCGGGCTGGTCGGCCTGGAGAAGACCTTCGCCTTCAACCTGTCCGGGCACGTACTGCACTCGATCTTCTGGCAGAACCTCTCACCCGACGGCGGCGACCGCCCCGACGGGGAACTGGCCGCGGCCATCGACGAGCACTTCGGCTCTTTCGAGGCCTTCAAAAAGCAGCTCACCACCGCCACCGCCGGCGTGCAGGGCTCCGGCTGGGGCATCCTGGCCTGGGAACCGCTGGGTCGCCGCCTGGTCGTCGAGCAGGTCTACGACCACCACGGCAACGTCGGCCTCAACACCACCCCGCTGCTGGTCTTCGACGCCTGGGAGCACGCCTACTACCTGCAGTACCGCAACGTGCGCCCTGACTACGTCGAGAAGTTGTGGACCCTGATCAACTGGAACGACGTCATCGCCCGCTTCACCGCGGCCAAGGGCGTCTGACCCCATGAGCGCGGCGCCCGCCCACCGGACGGCCGGTGCGGCGGGTGCCGCGCGTCATGAGATCCGGCTCGTCCGCGCCGGCCAGGTACGGCCGTTCCTTCCGGCCGTGGCCGACGTGGGCGGGCAGGTGTTCACCCGGCCGCCGTGGTGTGAGCCGTACCCGTCGGCGCGCGGGGTCGCGGCCCGCCTGCTGGCCGACAGCCGCCGACCAGGGTTCGTCCTCGCCGTCGCCGTGGACGGCGACAGCGATGACGAGGTGTGCGGCTTCGCCTACGGGGTGAGCTGCTCACGGCTGGCGACCCTGACCTGCGGGCAGCCCCACGACGACTTCACCCTCCGCGAGCTGGGCGTGCTTCCGCACTGCCGCGGCCGTGGCCTCGGGGCCGCCCTCCACGACAGCGTCCTCGCCATGAAAGGTGATGGACCGGCGTGGCTCACCACCCACTCGGCCGCGACCACGGCGCTGGGCCTGTACCGCAGGCGGGGGTGGCGGTCGGTCATGCTGTACGAGCAGGCCGGCGCGACCCGCCTGATCATGCGCAGACCGCCGTCCTGGCCCGCCTCGCACCGCGAGGGCAGAACCTGATCAGGCCCGTAGCCGATCTCCGTCAACCGCTTCCGCAAGACCGGTTCTCAGTGCCGGAGGCCACGGAACCTCGGCGAGGAGAGGGAGAAGCGACTCCTCCTCGTAGTCGAGGTGCGCGTTCAGCTCCGCCGACATCCGGTCCAGCTCGGCGCGGAAACACCGAGGGTCGGCGATGCCGATGTCGGCCAGCAAGGCCACCAGCCGGCCTTGAATGTCAGCGACGGTGCGGTGTTCGTCGCGGAGCCGGTCGAAGATGTCGGCCAGATGGGGGTGATAGCCAGCGATTCCGGGGAACAGGTGCGCGTCCTCGCTGCTGTGATGGAATTCCAAAGACTGGCAGAACGCCAGGCAGCGCTGCCGGATCTGCAGCCCGAGACCCGGTCCCGGTGGTTCGCCGGGACCATGATGGGCCGCCCGTGCGGCGAAGTGGGCGTCGACCTCCGCTCTCACCTGACGCAACTGGGCACGCAGCCAGGTATGGACCTCCATCAGCTTGTCGGCGAGGCTGTGGACCTCGCGGGGACCCTCCCAGGCGTCGGGCTCGGCACGCTCCAGCACCACGACAGGCAGGGGCCGGGTGGTCCGGACCTGGTAGTCGCCGTATCCGGGCGCCACCCGCACGACATGTCCGAACAGTTCCTCGCGTCGCGCCCCTTCGGCGGGAACCGCGAGTGCTTCGAAGGTCTCGGTGCCGACCTCCACCCGTACCACGGGATGGGCGAGCAGGTTGTGGTACCAGCCGGGGTGAGACGGGGCACCGAGGTTGGATCCGACGATCAGCAGCGAATCGCCGTGGCGGACGTAGCCGAGGGGAGTGGTCCGCTCCGTCCCCGACTTCGCGCCGGTGGTCGTCAGCAGCAGGAGATCCCCGCCTTCGAAGGGGCCACCGACCTTCCCTCCGTTGGCGCGGAACTCCTCGATGACCGATTGGTCGAAAGACATGGGCATACGGTTTTCTGTCTCCGGAAAAGGTACGTGGATCCGCAGTGACTGCGGTGATGGTGGATGGCGGTGATACGCGCGGTACGGGACCGCCGCGCCTCCCGCCGTACGCGGACAGCGGACGACGCGCCGCCGCTGACGGCCTGACGCGGTGCGGAAGCCCAGGGCACGCATGGCGGTGCCCGGAACTCGAAGAGTGAGAGACGACGTGCGGCTGCGCTACGTCAGATACAGGGCGCTGAGTACGAACTCATGGCGGGTCCTCTGCGTGAAGGGTGTTCGCCCGATCGCCGACCGGCCCACTGCTCTTTGGTCGGCGTCACACGACACCGGAGCCATTACACACACCCGTCGGCCGTCTGTCAACGCCGAAGATCACGCACGTGCGTCGGGCCGAAGTCGGCCGCTGTCACAGACGCCACTCTCACCGGCGGCCGTTTGCGAGAGACGTGTCCGGCCGTCCGCTGTCAAGGCGGTCGAGCGCGTCGCGGGCGGCGGTTGTCCAGAGCGGCGCGGCGGCCTTGTTCGCGATCGTCAGCGCCTGCCGGTAATGGTCCGGGGCATCGTCGCGGTGTCCGAGAGCGACGGCGAGATCGCCGAGGTGGAGCGCTACGGGGCCGAGGGTGAGCAGGCCGCTGCCCGCTCCGGCCAGTTCCCCCGAGGCGGATCGTAGCTGGGCGTAGGCACGCTCCATCGCCGATCGGTCGCCGACACCGATGGCCGTCCGGGCGGCGAGGCAGGTGCGGACCTCGCAGAGCAGGTCGCGGGGTGAGTCGGGGAGGGTCTTCGCGGCCACTTCGGCTTCGTCGCGGCGGCCCGCGGCGAGCAGGATCAGAGGGCGGGCCCAGGGCGCGTACGGGCCCCAGTCCGCCTCCTCGTCCGCCTCTGGTCGCTCGCCCCGCTGGATGCGCAGGCACAGCAGGGCGAGGGGGAGAATGCCCTGCTCCATCCCCGGCATGCCGCTGCCGGCGAGTGCGGTGCTCGCGGCGCGGTAGGCGGCCTCCGCCTCGACCAGATGGCCGGTGACGGCCAGCCGCAGAGCGGCGTACCACTGGGTGAACACGCCCGCGAGGGGGATGTCGTGCTGTTCGGCGAGACGCTCCGTGGCTGCGGCGTGCGCGTCGGCCGTGACGAAGTCGGCGAGCGCGGAGTGGGCCTGGATCAGGATGAGGTGTCCGAGCACCTCGAAGGTCACCAGGTGGTGCCGGGTGGCCAGGTCGACCAGTTCATCGCCGATCCGGGCACGTCGCGGGGCCATTCCGGCCTGCTGGAAGGCCTGCATGAAGCGGCCGTTGAGGGCGAAGGCGAGCAGGGCCGGGTCTCCCAGCCGACGGGCGATCGCCTCCGCCTCCCGCGCCGCCTGACGTCCGCGGTCGGTGGGGGCGCCGCGCAGTTCCAGGGCGAGGGTGCTCAGCAGACGGCTGCGCTGTGCCGCCTGGCCCTCGGGCAGGGCGGTCAGAGTGCGTTCGATCGCATGGACGATCTGCCGGGCGAGGTCCTCGTCGTCGTTGCGGGTCCAGATCGCGGGCACGTCGAAGGCGCTGATCACCTCGGCGGTCAAGTGCGGGTCGCCGAGTTCCTCGGCTGTGGCGATCGCCTCCGCGCGGTACTGCCTGGCGCTTTCCAGGGAGCCGGTCACGGCCAGTGCCCGCACCATGCCCATGACCGCCTCCAGCCGGCTGCGCACGTCGCCCTCTTCTGCCCGGTCGTGGGCGGCGAGGGCCTGCCGCCACAGTCGTGCGGCTTCGTGCGGGGCGAATCCTCGCTCGGCCTGCAGCGCCGCCGCGCGGGCGTAGCGGGCGGCTCGGGCGGCCGTAGGCCGGCTCTCGGCGTGGCCGAAGTGGTGGGCGAGCGAGGTGATGTCACCCGGGTGCAGCTGCTCGATCGTCTCGGCGACGGCGGCGTGCCAGCGCGCCCGGCGTGGCCTGGAGATGTCGTCGTAAAGCGTGTCGCGCACCAGGGCGTGGGCGAACCGCAGCCGACCCGGTTCCCGCTCGGTCAAAAAGCCCGCGAGCAGTGCGGACTCCAGGGCGTCGACCACGAGGTCCTCGTCTGCCGCCAGGGCGACCAGCACGTCCACGTCGATGTCCCGGCCGATCACGGCCGCCTGCCGCAGCACCGCCCGTGCCGGTTGCGGCAGCCGCGCCAGCCGGTGGCGGATGACGTCCCGCACGCCCGCGGGAACGGCGTCGAGTGCCGCGGGTCCCTCAGCGTTGACCAGCCGCGCGAGCTCGCGGACGAAGAACGGGTTGCCGCCGCTGCGCCGGTGGATCACCCGCGCGGTCCGTGCGTCCACGTCCCGCTGGACGACGGCACGGACGAGCTCGCCCGTGGCCGCCTCGGACAGGCCGCCCACGTACACCCGGGCCGGTTCCACGCGGGCGAACCCGGCGAGCGCGTCGGTCAGGGCGGGGGAGATCTCGGTGGCCCGGTAGGTCCCGACGAGCAGTATCGGCCCGGCGACGGGTTCCGTCACCAGGGTGGCCAGCAGGTCCAGAGTCTCCTCTGCCGCCCGGTGCAGATCGTCGAAGACCAACAGCACCGGTGCTCGCCTCGCCACCGCGGCCAGGTAGGAGGCGGCCGCGTGGTGCATGCGAAACCGGGCCGCGGACGGTGTGGTCGCTGCGCCGTCCGGCACAAGGGCCGAGGCCGGGGCGGGCTCGGCCCCGGCGGCGGCCAGACCCCCGACGATCTGTGTCCACGGCCAGGTGCCGGGCACCCCGTCATGCTCGGGGCTGCGGCCCCATGCCGTGGTCCAGCCCCGCGCCGTCAGCGTGCCCGTGAGCACCTCGGCGAGCGCGGTCTTTCCCGCGCCGGCGTCGCCGGAGACCAGGGCCAGGGCGATCCTGCCCTGCCGCATGGCGGCCGCGGCGGCCTCTTCCAGGTGACCCAGCTCCTGCGCGCGTCCGACGAACGGCCGTCCGGCAGGATCAGGGGGCGCCGGGTACGCCGCCGCCTCCCGCGGTGACACCATGATGCCGGTACCGCCGCCGGCCCTGGCGGGGGCGGTGAGGTGGGGGGCCTGGGCGAGGATGTCGGCCTCCAGCCCCCGTAGCCCGGGGCCGGGATCCACGCCCAGTTCCCCGACCAGCACCTCCCGGGCCTGGCGCAGGACGGCCAGGGCATCGCCCTGCCGGCCCGACCGGTACAGCGACAGCGCCAGCAGCCTCCAGGCGTCCTCGCGCAACGAATGGCCCGCGGCGTGGGCCTCCAGGTCAGGCACCGCCTCGGCGGCCCGCCCCAGCTCCAGCAGCGCCTCCGCACGCCGCTCCACGGCCAGCAACCGCAGGCCGTCCAGGCGGGCGATCTCTCCGCGTGCCCACGTCTCCTCCGCGAACTCCGCGTACGCCGGACCCTGCCACAGGGCCAGCGCCTCCTCCAGGCCGACCAACGCCTCCCCAGGCCGTCCCGCCGCCAGCAGCGAGCCGGCCTCACCCGCCACCGCCTCGAACCGCCAGGCGTCCACCGACCGCCGCTCCGCCCGTAGCGCGTAGCCGGGGGAGGCCGTCACCAGCAGCCGGGCGGGCTGCCGGGGAGGGCGGTCGGGTTCCAGAGCGCGGCGCAGCGCGGAGACGAACGTCTGGATCACCCCGACCGCCCCGTCCGGGGGTCGCTCCCACAGGTCGCCGACGAGCCGGTCGACCGGGACGACCCTGCCCCTGGCGATCAGCAGCCGCGCCAGTACCGCTCGATGCCGGGGACCTTTCAACGGAAGCGGACCGTGCTCGTCAGAAGCCTCCAGGGGGCCCAGCACACCGAAGGTCACCGCTCGTGCCGTCGCCTCGCTGGTCATGTCACCCGATGTTATCCGGGCGTCTCGGGTGGGCCCTTGTCGGCAGCGCCGTTCGGTCACCGCTCAGCCGCCGCTGACCGGCTGCTGAGCGCCGGCGGGCAGGCTGGTCGCAGTCGCTCGACAAGAACAGACAGGCCTAGCGGAAAGGGTCCTCGCCGTGGAACCCAGGATCACCGGATTCGACTACCAGCGCGTCACCGTCACCGAAGGCGTGTCACTCAACGTCGCCGTCGGCGGCTCCGGCAGCCCCGTCGTGCTGCTGCACGGATTCCCCCAGACCCACCTGATGTGGCGGCACGTCGCCGCCGACCTGGCCTCCGATCACACCGTCATCTGCCCCGACCTGCGCGGCTACGGTGACAGCGACAAGCCGGCCGACACCGATGGGCACACCTACTCCAAGCGCACCATGGCCGCCGACATCGTCGCCCTCGCGCGCGCCTTCGGCCACGAGCGCTTCGCCCTGGCGGGCCACGACCGGGGCGCCCTGGTCGCCATCCGCGCCGGGCTGGACCACCCCGATACGATCACTCATCTCGCCTCGCTCGACGTCCTGCCGACGCTGGACATGTGGGACGTGATGCACGGCACCTCCGCCGCCGTCGGCTTTCATCTCTACCTGATGGCCCAGCCGCCCAGCCTGCCCGAACAGATGATCAGCGCCAGCGCGGACGTCTTCTTCGGCTACTTCCTGGACATCTGGACCCGGGATCCGGAGGCGATCCCCGTCGACATCCGCACCGCCTACCTGAAGGCCTCCCGCGAAGCCGTCCCCTCCATCGTCGCCGACTACCGGGCATCGGCCGCCATCGATGTCGAGCACGACCAGGCAGACCGCCAGGCCGGGAACCGGTTGCGCATGCCGGTGGCCGTCCTGCAGCAGGACTGGGGCACGGCCCTCGGCTTCGACGCCGCCGCCCTGTGGGAGGCGTGGGCGCCCCACCAGGAACACGCCACCGTCTCCTGCGGCCACTTCATGGCCGAAGAGGCCCCCGCCGATGTCGTCAAGGCACTGCGTGACCTTCTGGCCAGGTAGAACACCGTCTGCCGGGCCGCCGCCGGGGCGACGGCGGCGGCCCGGAGACCGCGTTGACGCCGTGCTGGTCCCACAGGTCGGACCCGCACACGCAGGTGGCGACAGTCCGGATGATCACGTCGGGTTGATGGTCCTCGGATCGGCACGCTCCTCGAAGTGCACGTCCCCAGGAGCGTGAATGACGGCTCCCCGCATGATGAATTCCTCGCTCCGAGCCGCTTGGCGAGCGTCGAGGTGAGCACGTCGAGCGTGCCCTTGGACATGGCGTAGCCGATGGACCGGGGCATGGCCGAGCCTGCCGTCCCGTACGCCGCCGACGATCACCGTGAGTTGAAGCGGCTCTTCGGACAACAGTTCCTCCACCGGTCACAAGGGATATGCGGCGTCCTTCCGGCGCCTCGCGGACCAGGTTCGTTGTTAAACCAAGGTTTAGGTCAAGCTAGGTTGGCCATATGCCGGATTCCGAAGTGATCGTCACGGAGTTGACCATCGGAGAGTTGTCCGAGCGCAGCGGCGTGCCCGCCTCCGCCTTGCGCTTCTACGAGCGCAAGGGGCTCATCGCCAGCCGCCGCACCACCGGCAACCAGCGTCGCTACCACCGCAGCACGCTGCGCAGGCTGGCGTTCATCCGCGCCTCGCAAAACGTCGGCATCCCCCTGTCGGTGATCGAAGGCGTCCTGGAGTACCTGCCGCACGATGTCTCGCCTACCCGGGAGCTGTGGCTGAAGGCGTCGGAGTGCTGGAGCGAGGCCATCAACGGCCGCATCGAGAAGCTGGAGCGCATGCGCGATCGGTTCACCGAGTGCATCGGCTGCGGTTGCCTGTCCTTCGACCAGTGCCTGCTGGTCAATCCCGGTGACAGGCTCGCCGGGCGAGGCGCGCGCCCCCTCCTCGACCCCTGATGCGGGAGCGGTCGTGCAGGTGGAGAGGAAGTGCTCGTCCAGTCGGCTCGCGGGGAGGGCCACCACCTCGGCGCCGAGGAAGGCCGCGCCGATCAGGTCCAGCGCGTCCTGCATGGTGGCCAACCGGGGCCCGGCCGGGTCGCAGATCAGCACCGGCACCCCGGCCCGCTGCTGTATCACGTCAGGCATCGTCGTCCTGATCGGGGGCCCGCGGTCGCCGACCTGCCGCATGGGACCGCGGCGGCGGTGTACGGCCCAAGGTGACGATCCGTGCCGGTGGGTTGCCCACCGCCATAACCGTGACGATGATCGTATGGGTGGTACCTCAGCTATGGCACTACGCCGCCCCAGCGACAGATCGCTGATAAGGAGCACCCCCCATGGCCCTTGCCGGAACCCTCCTGCCCATCGCGTTGGCGATCATCATGTTCGGCCTCGGGCTGAGCCTGACGATCTCCGACTTCCGCCGTGTCGTCGTCTATCCGAAGGCCACCGTCGTGGCGCTCGGCTGCCAGATCCTGGTGCTGCCCGCGATCTGCTTCGGTCTGGTGGTCGTCTTCGACCTGCCGCCGGCGCTCGCCGTCGGCATGATGCTGCTGGCCGCCTCGCCCGGCGGCACGACGGCCAACCTCTACAGTCATCTGTTCGGCGGTGATGTCGCGCTCAACGTGACGCTGACCGCGATCAACTCGGTGCTGGCGGTCGTGACGCTGCCACTGGTGACCAACCTGTCACTGTCCTACTTCGAGGTCGGCTCGGGCACGCTCGGCCTGCAGTTCGACAAGAGCCTGCAGGTGATGGCGGTCGTGCTGGTTCCGGTCGCCATCGGCATGGCGGTCCGCGCCATGGCACGGAGCTTCGCCGAACGGATGAACACGCCCGTGAAGATCGCCTCAGCGGTCATCCTGGCGCTGGTGATCGCCGGCGCCCTGCTCCAGGAGCTCGACAACCTCAGCGGCTACATCCAGTCGGTGGGCCTGATCACGCTGGTGTTCAGCGTGATCAGCCTGACCGTCGGCTACTGGGCGCCGCGCCTGGCCGGGGTGGAGCGCGGCCAGGCCGTCGCCTCCTGCATGGAGATCGGGATCCACAACGCCACGTTGTCGATCGCGGTGGCGCTCTCCCTGCTGAACAGCTCCCAGATGGCCGTCCCGGCCGCCACCTATGGTGTGCTGATGTTCTTCACCGCGGCAGGAGCCGGGTTCCTGCTCAGGTCTCGCGCGGTGGAGCCGATGCCTTCGGACCGGTGATCGCCGCGATCGTCCTGGTGGTCACCGTCGCTCCGCCCGCCCACGCCTGGGCGGGTGGGGTGTACGTGGCCCCGGGGGGATCCGGACCGCCTCAGCGGAGAGTCGCGGTGGTACGGCACCGGTTTCCGGTGCCGTACCACCGTGAGTACGGGCGCCGATCGGGTGTGACCGGTCACGCCATGTCCCAGAGCAGGCGGTAGTAGGCGATGCGTTCCGGGTCCGGGGCGATCCCGTATGCGTCGTACACGATGCCGTCGTACCCCGGGCCGTGGTTCCACTCCGTGCTCCACGCGGCCACCGCGAGGTCCGCCCACCGGTCGGCCACCCCGAGCGAACCCAGGTCGACGTGCGCGGCGAACACGCCGTCGTCGTGCAGCAGGGTGTTGGGGGCGCACGCGTCCCCGTGGCAGACGACGAGGCGGTCGATCGCGGGCGGATCGCCGATTCGCGCCCGGGCTTCGGCGAGTTCCAGGTGCCGGTGCTCGGGGAACCAGTCGGCCGGTCCCTCCCCGCCGGTGATGCGCTCGTCGGCGCGGGTGAGCCGTCGATCGATGGCCCAGTCGAACGGGCACTGCTCCACGGGCAGGGCGTCGTGGAGCAGGCGCAGCCCTCGGCCGATCGCGGCCGCCGCGGCCGGCGGGTCGGCGATCCACCGGGGATCCACCGCCGAGCGGCCGGGGACCGCCGCCGTGACCAGCCACGTGCCGTCGGTGTCCGTACCGTGTTCGATGACCCTCGGGACGGTCACCCAGCGCCGCGCCCAGGCCAGGCGCTCCGCCTCGCCGGGGAGATCGATCTCCGGAGTGCCGGCGGCGACCCACTTGACGTACCTGACGCCGTCACGCCCGTCTTCGAGGCGGAAGGTCAGGCCGCCGAGTTCGTTGCGCCACACCGGGGTGACGGTGTCGCCGTCGGCGAGCGCCGCGACGACGTCGGGGACGGGCACGGGACCGATCGGGACCTCGGAGATGACAGGGCGGCTCATGAAGACAGGATCCTCCCAAGGAGGCGGCGCCGACGACAAATGGATTTCCGAGCCCGAAGCCGCGTCGCCTCGACGGCCGGCTGCAGGGTGCTCGGGGTCGAGCCCGACGCGCGGATGGCTGACTTCGCGCGACGCGGCGGATTCGAGGTCGAGGTGGCGACCACGTTGGCGGTCACCGCGGCGCGAACCGGCGCCGCCTGACCCGGCCCGACGGTCCATCGGCCGCGAGCGAGGACGCCGACCAGGCTTCGCGACCGGCAGGGGGTCGCCCGGCGGCCTTGGCGCGGGTAAGAAGGGCGCGTGTCTTTTGCCGGGGGACCTGACCGGCCTACTCGTACGGCTCCTCGGGGGGCTCGATCCTCGTGAGACCCTTTCCGGTGAGCTGGGGGTAGACGACCCCGGTGGGCATCTTCTTGAACGTCTGCGGGATCCAGGTGCCCGTGACCTCGACCCACGTGTCGGTGGGCGGTGCCTGCAGCCTGGAACAGCCCGATGACCCCGAGGAGCACCAGCACCGTACGGCGCCGATGAGGAAGGGTCGGAAGCCGGGTTTGACATAGTTGAGATAGGTCGTGGAGAACGCCGAGATCCGGAGCACAGCGCAGCCCAGCAGGGCTAGGACGAGGTTCTGGGTGACACGGTTCATCGGAGTTCGCGAGTCCCTTTCGCCAGGCCGAACCTGGACCGGCGGTCCTTCGAAGACCGGGAGGACGTCACAGCAGCAACCATCCGAAAAGCGCACTGACCAGGATGGCGAGGGCGAAGGTCACCGGGACGAACCTGGCTGTGAAAGCGCCGCCGAATGTGCCGGCCTGCAGCGCGATCAGTTTCAGATCGACCATCGGCCCGACCACCAGGAAGGCCAGCTTCGCGGTGGGGGAGAACGCGGTCATCGAGGCCGCCACGAACGCGTCGGCCTCCGAGCAGATCGACAGCAGCACCGCCAGCAGCGCCATGACCAGAATGGCCAGCCATGGCACCTCGGCGATCGTGGTCAGCCACTCGCGGGGAACGGCGACGTTCAGCGTGGCCGCGGCCAGCCCGCCGACGATGAGGAACCCGCCCGCGTGCAGCAGGTCGTGCCGCATCGCCTCGCCGAACCGCACCCATTTGTGGCCGTCGCCGTGCGGGCGGGAGGGAATCCGCAGCCACTGGCTGCGGCCGAACCTCAGCCAGAGCCAGCCGACGAGCACCGCCACGGTCAGCGATGCCCCGAACCTGGCCAGTACCATCAGCGGCTGCCCGGGAAAGGCGACGGCGGTCGCGACCAGCACGATCGGGTTGATCGCGGGAGAGGCGAGCAGGAACGCCAGCGCGGCGGCGGGGGTCACCCCCCGGGCCATGAGTCCCGAGGCGACCGGGACGGACGCGCACTCGCACCCCGGCAGCACCGCCCCCGCCACCCCGGCGACCGGCACGGCCACGGCCGGGTTGGCGGGCAGTGCCCTGGTCCAGAACGACGCCGGGACGAACGCGGTGATCGCCGCCGACAGCGCCACCCCGAAGACCAGAAACGGCAGCGCCTGCACACAGATCGCCACGAAGATCGTGGCCCACGTCTGCAGCGCGGGCGCCGTCAGGTGCGGCGCCAACGTGAATCGGCCCACCACCAGCAGCACGATGACGAGCGTGAACCCCCATGGCAGAGCGCTTCTCGCGGACCCCGCGCGTCCCCAGGAGTCAGGGGGGAGCGGGCTGTCGTCATCGATCCACACGCTCCGCTGACCGGTTCGAAGCTCAGACATGCGCCCTATCGTGTCAGGTCGTCCCAGTGCTCCCGACGGAATCCTGATCTCTGAGCTTGGACTTGCCGCCTGGGCTCGGGTCACCTACTTGGCCAGGGGGAAAGCCATGAGTCGTCCGAACGGCCGTGAGCGGTGCGGTCAGTCGTGCTGCCCCCCGCCGAGGCCGAGTTCTTGGGCGACGCCTTCCATGTTCTCGTAGGTGCGATCGGGCAGCGACCGGATGGCCGAGAGCACCTCGTCGGGTGCCGACTGGGCGCGCGCCCGCTCCAGTAAAGTCTCGCGATCGGCCGGAAACGCGTGCGTGCCGCTGATCCAGGTGGCCAGGTCGCTTCGGCTGTCCATCTCCTGCGCGCTCAACCCTTCGGGTGAGCCTGGCTGGTGCGCACGATCGGTGCCCAGTTTTTGCCTGTCGTTGGCGTTGTCCCGTTCCATCCGCTGTTCCCTTCGTGCGTTGTGACAGGGGGGCATACCCGCCTTACGCTGGGCAAACATCTCCGCCACCTCGAAGCTCCCCCGCGGCTCGGCAAGCTGGACTCGTGGGACGGTAGCGGCTCGTGTTTCTCTGGGAAACGGCGGACATAATTTCAATATTCAGCATGAAACGAATAACCTGCTCACAGTAATCCGCTGTACGGACGGGCCGCCCCATGGGGCGGGAGAGGAAGAGAAAAGCGTCGTCGCGCCCGGCCGGGTCCGCTGGCCTGGAAATACGTCTCAGGAGTGCGCGCCGCCGCGATCCGCCGAGAAAGACAGCTCTTTCCGAATCAATCGAACTTCCACCGGAACAATTTTAACAGCGGGCGCCGTCGACCTCGTTTCGCCCGGCACAAAACGCGATGGTCAAGGCCGTCCCGGCCTTCCGCCGTTTCGTGATGGGAAGGACGCGGTTGCTCGCCCGGACCTTTGCCGGGGCTCCCGCGGAAGAATCGGTGACCTGTGCGGAGCGAGAGGTCCGGAGCCCCCGTCCTTTGGCGTCGAGGTGCCCGTCGGCCTCCGCCCGAACCCGGCCGCCCGGCGGTTCCGGTGGTGGTGTCACGAAAGGGCATGCGCACCGAACGCAATCCGTTTACAAAACGAGCCTGTGACGGCATCCTCGGATACAAACAAAACCTCCTTGGCCGCGCCGTGAAGCCGAGGAGACCCGAAGGTCGTGCCAGAGATAAGCGTCAGCCTGGAGTTCCAGGTGCCTCACATTCAAAGCGGCCCGCAGCCGGTATTTCCAGTGCGTTCATCGGATAAGCGCGAGACGAGCAGCCCATGGATATTGAGATTTCCGTTTCCGAACCGGATTCGGTAGACGCCGCGAACGATCTGTACGAATGGCTGGTTGAGGAACCCGAGCTCGCGGGCCGGGTTCGCTCCCTTGAGACCCCGCCGGTCCCGGGCACCCTCGGGCCTTTGACCGAGGCGCTGCGGATCGCGCTCGAACCGGGTGGAGCGGTGATGGTGCTGGCCACCCTGGTGGTCGCCTGGCTGCGATACCGGACGGGCAAGGTGACGATCACGATCGTCACCAAGGACGGGGAGTCCAGAGTCGACGTGCTCGCGGAACGGGTGAAGGCCCTCGACGCGGCGGGCACCCAGGCGCTGGTGTCGGAGGTCGTCCGAGCCGTCGAGGGCCAGATGCCTGACGAGGGAGGTGCCTAGGATGCCGGGCATGCTCGCCGGCCCCGGCTCCCGGGCCCTGCTGGTCGGATCCTCCACGCACTCTCCCGACTCGATCCTCCAGCCGGTCCCGTCGGTCGCGACGACGGTCGCGGCGCTCGCCGACTGCCTGGTGGAACGGGCGGGACTCGACCCGCTGAACCTGACCAGGGTCATGGACCCCCAGACCCCGAACGCGATCGGCGCCGCCCTGGTGTCGGCGGCCGAGTCGGCCACCGACGTGCTCTTCCTCTACTACGTGGGGCACGGCCTGATCGGCCCGAACCGGGAACTGCATCTGGCCACGCGGGCCACCGTCGATCTGAGCCGGGGCGTGGCGGCCTACCAGGCACTGCCGTTCCCGACGGTGAGAGAGGTCCTGTCCCGCTGCCGGGCCCGTCTCATCGTCATCGGCCTGGACTGCTGTTTCTCCGGCAGGGCGTCCGGGCCGGTGGCGGCGGCGACTGACGAGGTGTTTGGGACCACCTGGCGGCACGGCACCTACCTGCTCGCCTCGGCGAGCGGGCAGGAAAGCGCCTGGACCCGTCCGGGGCAGCCGCACACCGCCTTCACCGGCGAGCTGATCCGGCTGCTCACCGAGGGAGATCCCCGAGGTCCGCGCGAGTTCACCCTTGACGCGCTCTACCGCTCCTTGGATCGTTCCCTGGCCGGGGAGGGACTGCCACGGCCACGCCGCCAGGCCACCGATCACACCGACACCCTTCCACTGGCCCCCAACCCCGCCTACCGGGCTCCCGTTCCCCCCGACCTGCCGTCCGAGGCAGGCGGCCCGGATGGCTTCAGCCCCTACCAGGGACTGGCCGCGTTCGGCCCGCAGGACGCCCACCTTTTCTTCGGCCGTGACGAGCTCACCGAGGTGCTGCGGGCCCGGGTGATGGAGGGCCCCGCCGGTGGTGTCCCGCTCGCGGTGGTGGGGTCCTCGGGCTCGGGGAAGTCGTCGCTGCTGGGGGCGGGGCTGATCCCGGCCCTCCGGCAGGCCGGCCGCCCGCATCTGCTGATCACCCCCGGTGACGACCCTCTGGGCAGACTGGCCGAACGCATGTCGAGGCTCCCGGCGGAGCCGTCCCGTGTTCCGCCCACCGAGATCGCGAAGAATCCGGATGCGCTGAGCGCCGTCCTGCGAGAAGTGCCTCGCGTGTCCGGCAGGCCGGTGGTGATCGTCGACCAGTTCGAGGAGGTGTTCACCGCCTGCGCCGACGAGCGCGCGCGGCGGGCCTTCGTCGAGGCGATCTGCGCGGCCTGCCGCGGGGAGCAGGGGGAAGAGCCCGCGGCCACCGTCGTCATCGGCGTGCGCGCCGACTTCTACGGCCACTGCAGCCGGTACCCCTGGCTGGTCGCGGCCCTGGAACAGCCCATCGTCGTCGGGCCGATGACCGCCGCCCAACTGCGTGAGGCGATCGAGAGGCCGGCGATGCTCTCCGGCCTGGCTCTGCAGGACGGCCTGGTGAATCTCCTGCTGCGCGAGCTCGGCGCGACCAGCAGCGCCATGGCCGCGAGCGCGGGGGCCTCCCTGCCCCTGCTCTCGCACGCGCTGCTCGCCACCTGGCAGCACCGGGAGGGACAGGTACTGACCCTGGCCGGGTACCACGCCACCGGCGGCATCGACCGTGCCATCGCCGCCAGCGCGGACGCGGCCCTGTCACGGCTCGACGACGACGGTGCCAGAACGGCACGGCGGATCCTGCTGAGGTTGGTGCATATTCAGGAGGGGGCCGAGGACACCCGCCGGGTCGTCGCGCTGCCTGACCTGCTCCCACCGCCCGCCTCGGCCGGTCATGCGCCCGCCCGGCGAGCGCTGGACGAGTTCGTCGCCGCGCGCCTGGTCACCGTCGACGAGAACACCGTCCAGATCGCCCATGAGGCCCTCATCCGGGCCTGGCCCCAGCTGGGGGCGTGGATCGGCGCCAACCGGTCGAACCTCATGATCCAGCAGCAGCTGGCGGAGGACTCCGCCGCCTGGGACCAGCACGGCCGCGACCCCTCGTACCTCTACACCGACACCCGCCTGGTCGCGGCGCGGACGATCACGGCCGAGCTGGAGCAGGGGGATCTCCAACCGCTGGAGACCGCCTTCCTGGAGGCGGGCACCCGGCTGGGTCGCCGCCGCACGCGGATCACCCGCCAGGTGATCGCGGCGCTCACCCTGCTCCTGCTGGTCGCCATGGGGGCGGGAGGGACCGCCTTCCTGCAGCGCAGGACCGTCCAGGAACAACGCGACGACGTGACCTCGCAACGGGCCGCCGACATCGGCAACCGGCTCACGGACAGGACGCTGGGCGCCCAGTTGAATCTCGCCGCGTACCAGGTCAGCGTGACCCCCGAATCGCGGGGAGCGCTGCTGTCGACCCTCTCGCGGGCCATGCCGACCAGGATCATCGCCGATCACGCCCAGGCGTACGATGTCACGTTCGCCCCTCAGGGGGGAAGCGTCGCCGTGGCCTACGCGGACGGTGCGGTCGAGATGTGGGACATCTCCGACCGGAGCCGGCCGGGGAAGCTGGCGGAACTGAAGGTGGATTCCCGCCCCGTGACCGGGGTCGCGTTCAGCCGAGACGGTCACCTGCTCGCCACGGCCTCCAGCGGTGGCGAGGCCCGGCTCTGGGACGTCACCGTTCCCGGGAGGCCGAAGATGACGGCTGTTGTGGCCGGGCACCGGGAAACGGTCACCGGCATCGCTTTCAGTGCCGTCGGGACGATGGCCACCGCCTCGGAGGACGGGACGGCGAAGCTCTGGAATGTCTCGGACCCGGGGCGACCCGGGCTCCTCTCCACGCTGAAAGGCCACCGGGCCGGAGTGCGGGAAGTCGCCTTCAGCACAGACGGGCGGATGCTGGCCACGGCCTCCAACGACACCACCATCCGGCTGTGGAACATCTCGGACGGCAGGCGGCCCAAGCACGTCTCCATACTGAAGGGGCACGTCAACGCGGTGAGCGCCGTCTCCTTCAGCCCTGACGGGAAAACCCTGGCCAGCGCCTCAGAAGACTGGGGCATGTCCCTGTGGGACGTGTCACGACCAGCTCGGCCGGCGAGGTTGAGCAGTTCCTACCCCGCGAAGGAGCGTCTCTACGGAGTCGAGTTCAGCCCGAACGGGTTCATGGTCGCCGCAGCCTCGGCTGACAACCTCGCCTACCTGTGGAACGTGGCCGACCCGAAGAAACCCTTGTTTCTCCTGGCACTGGGCAGTCACCTCGCGGAGGTTCAGCAGGTGGCTTTCAGCCCGGACGGACATACCCTGGCGACGGCCTCCTCGGACGGCGCAACCCGCCTGTGGAACATAGACGGCCCCGGGATCATCACATCCCTGCCCACACTCAGGGGGCACACCGACGCCGTCACGAGCCTGGCGCTCAGCGCCGACGGAAGGTTCGCCGTCACCGGGTCCATCGACCGCACCGCTCGCCTATGGGACATCTCAAACTTCTCAAAGGCGACATTCCTGGCCAGCCTCCAGGAAGAGAACAACACCATCGAGGGGGTCGCGCTGAGCCGCGACGCGAAACTGCTGGCCACGGCGTGCGGCTGTGGGCTTGGGCGCCTGTGGGACATCGCGAATCCCGCGAAACCCCGGCTCCTGTCCACGCTCAGGAGCAATGCCGGCAGGGCCGACGCGGTGGCGTTCGCCCCGGACGGGAAACTGCTGGCCATGGCGTGCGGGTGCGGTTCCGTCCAGCTGTGGGACCTGTCCACGTCGGCCAAGCCGAAACTGTTGTTCGACAGGCGCGTACACGGCGACGCCGCCTGGGACATCACCTTCAGTCCAGACGGGAGATACCTGGCCACCGCGTCCGCCGACAGGACCGTGACGATATGGAACGCCTCGGACCCAGGTCACCTCTCGATGCTCTCCAAGATCACCGCCCACTCCGTCGACGTCAACTCCGTGACCTTCAACTCCGACGGCACCCGCATGGCCACGGCGTCCAACGACGGAACCGCACGCGTATGGGATGTGTCCACCCCTTCCAATCCGCGGCAGCTCTCCGAGGTGCGCGGCCACTCGGCGGCGGTGAAGTCGGTGGCGTTCAGCCCCGACGACCGGATGCTGGCGACCGCCTCCGCCGACCAGACGGTGCGCCTCTGGAAGGTGGACGACGTGACGGATCCGCGGCTCTGGGCGGTCCTGTCCGGCCACTGGGGAAAGGTGTCCAGCGTACTGTTCCATCCCAGGACCGGCACCCTTGCCACCACCTCGGCGGACATGACCGCCCAGTTCTGGAGCACCGACGTCACCCTGGCCGAGAAGAGGATCTGCGCGGCCTCCGGCACACCCATCACCAGGAAGGAATGGGGACAGTACCTTCCGGACAACTCCTACGCCTCGCCATGCGGGTGAGCCGCGGGGTTTCAGCAAGCTGTGGGCGCGGCCTCCTGGAGCCGTGCGATGTGGCCGTCGTTCAGCTCCAGATGGGTGCCGGTGAAGCGGGTTCGCATGCGGCACCCTGACCACCTTCGAATTCGGACAAAGGATCGTTCATGAGAGCCGGGGAGCGTCGCCGGGGCGTGTGTCGTTCTCCTTCGTCTCGCCACTTGCGAAAGCAGCGTGCAGGGGAAGGAGATTCGGGCGTTTGGCCGTGCGGCCGTCGCCGGAGGAGCGGCCGCGCAGGCGCCTGCCGAGCCAGGGACCGAGGAAGGAGGCGGCCCATCGTAGTTCGCCTGCCGCGGTGCGCCAGCCGGCGGGGACGGCTGCTCGCGGGTCGGTCAGCGGCTGGGTCCAGGAGTCGTCGCTACCGGGCAGGTCGAGGGCGTGGGCGACGGCGGCGGCGATCCGTTCGTGGCCGAGCGGGCTGGCGTGGAGCCGGTCCGGGCACCACAGGCGGGGGTCGGTGACCACCGGATGGTGGAAGGTCTCGGCGACGACGACGCGGTGCCGGTGTGCCGCCTGCCGGATGCGGTGGTTCAGGGCGATGACGCGGGAGCTGATCGGGCGGGCGAGCGGGGTGATCCGTGCGACGTCGGGGAAGGTGACGGTCGCGACGCGGGCACCTTGGGCGGTGAGCGCCGCGAACATCGCCTCCAGGTGGCCGGCGACCTCGTCAGCGTCGAATCGGGGCCGCAGCAGGTCGTTGACCCCGGCGACGACGGTGGCCAGGTCGGGGCGTAGCGCGAGGGCGGGTGCGAGCTGTTCCCGGTGAACCTGCGCGGCGAGGCGGCCGCGTACGGCCAGGTTGGCGTACTGGACGCCGGGGTCGTGCAGCGCGAGCCGCTCGGCGAGCCGGTCGGCCCACCCCCGCAGGCCCACGGTGTCGTCGCCGTCGCCGAGCCCCTCGGTCTGGCTGTCGCCCAGGGCGACGAAGCGCAGGTGGTCATCGCTGGGCATGGGCCGCCCGCCTCTCCCGCAGGATCGCCACGGCGCGTTCGCACCAGTCCCGGTTGCCCCGTTCGAAGTCCAGGCCGCGCAGGCAGGTCAGATAGGACCCGATCCGCTCGCCGTGGCGCAGGAAATCCTCCTCGCTGCGGTCACCGCGTATCTTCCGCAACAGTGCGTCGAACAGCGCGATCTTGGCCTCGGCGAAGGTGGCCCGTTCGGTGAGCTGCGCGATCAGTATCTCGGTGTCGACGTGGCCGGCGGCCTGGACCTTGACGAGCAGGTCGTCACGGATGAAGGAGGGCTTGGGGGTGCTCGCCGCGAACTGTTCCAGCTCGGCCAGTCCGGCGTCGGTGACCCGGAACAGGCGCTTGTTGGGCCGGGTTTCCTGGACCACCTCACGGCCGGTGATCAGCTCTTCCTTCTCCAGCCTGGTCAGCTCGGCGTACAGCTGCTGTGGCAGCGCGTGCCAGAAGTTCGCCACCCCCAGGTCGAACGCCTTGGCCAACTGGTATCCGCTCAGCTCCTCGTCGAGAAGCGCCGCCAGCACGGCGTGACGCAAAGCCATCGGACCACCTCTTTTCCACCTCTGTCCACGGAACTCACGCCTATGATAGTAAAAAAAATGACTAATCACATCCATGACTATCTGGGAGAAGCCATGGCCACCGCGGACCGCTTCCGCGCCGCTGTCGACAGCCGCGACCTCACCGCTCTGGACGACCTGTTCACCGAGGACGTCCGGCTCTACAGTCCGGTGAAGTTCAGTCCCTTCGAGGGCAGACCGATGGTGTTGGGGCTCTTCGGGGTCCTCATGCGTACCTTCGAAGACTTCCGCTACATCGGGCACTTCGACGGCACCGCCGAGACCTGCGCCGACGGTGCCGAGGCCCCGTCGGTGGTCCTGCTCTTCCGGGCCACCGTGAACGGCAGGCAGATTCACGGCATCGACCTGTTGCATCTCGACCACGAGGAGCGGATCAAGGAGTTCACCGTGATGGTCCGTCCGCAGTCCGCGGTGCACGCCCTGGGCGAGGCGGTCCTCGCCGGTCTGGTCGCCGACGGCCTCGTCCCGGCCCCGGCCGATCACTAGAAAGGGTCATGGCGGCACGGGCGGCCCGGCCTTCGGACTGACCGGTGTGAGCCGCTCGGCTCTGCCGACGCGGCTGCCTCGGCAGAGCGCGAGTGACATGCTGACCGGAAACCCCAGGTCGAGCCGCCTGTCCATGACGCCGAACAGGTCCCTTCCCTGATGACCGGCCCGGCGGCCGGGTCAGGTCAGGTCCGCGAAGGCCGATCGGTGTGATTGGTGGAGATCCATCGGCCCAGTGTCGCCTCGGCCGCTCCGTTGTCGACGGCCTCGGCGCAGCGTGCCATCCCCGCGGCGAGCCGGTCGGTGAGGGGAGCCGTAGGAGGGGTGACCGTCACCAGGGCGGCCGCGGCGTTGAGGAGGACGACGTCGCGGATCGGTCCGCGTTCTCCGCCGAGTACGGCCCGCAGGACGCGGGCGTTGCCGGCCGCGTCGCCGCCGCGCAGCGCCGAGGGTTCGGCACGCGGCACACCGAGGTCGCGAGGGTCGAGCAAGGTCTCGGTGACATCGCCGTCGCACACCACCCAGACCTGTGACGTGGTCACAGTGGTGAGTTTGTCGAGTCCGTCGTGCCCCCGAACGACCAGAGCGGACAATTCGCGTGCGGCCAGGAGTTCAGCCACCACCGGTGTCATCCGCGGATCCGCCACGCCGACGACCTGGTGCCGGGGGTCGGCCGGATTGACCAACGGTCCCAGGATGTTGAACGCGGTCGGCACGGCCAACTCCCGGCGTACCGCGGCGACGTGGCGCAGGGCGGGGTTGAAGTTCGGGGCGAACAGGAAGGTGATGCCCGCTTCGGCGGCTTCCCGTGCCGCCTGCTCCGGGGTCGAGGCCAGGGACACGCCGAGGTGTTCGATCAGGTCGGCGGCCCCACCGGACGAGGGTGACGCGACGCCGGAGGCCCGCGGTTCGCAGGCGAGGGCGAAGGCCGCGGGAGGGTTTCCTCCTCACCTCCGTGTCATTGGGCGGGGCGGTCCGAGGTTCGTTCCGCCCGTTGTCGGTGGGCCGGTCTACCGTGAGTGGGCACAGAAACCCAGCGTGAGTAAGGGGAGATCATGACCACCCTCGAGAACCGGCCGAACACCGCACTTCTCGTCGTCGACGTGCAGAACGGTGTCGTCGTGGGAGCTCACGAGCGCGACGCGGTCGTCGCGAACGTTGGCAGCCTTGTCGAGAAGGCACGGCGGGAACGGGTCCCCGTTGTCTGGATCCAGCACTCCGATGAGCAGCTCGCGAGAGGGAGCGACGACTGGCGGATCGTCCCCGAGCTGACTCCGGGCGACGCCGAGCCGCTTGTCGAGAAGAACTACGGCGACTCCTTCGAAGACACCGCTCTGGAGACCGTGCTGTCGGGCCTTGGCGTCGGGCGACTCGTCGTCGTCGGCGCACAGACCGATTGGTGTATCCGCTCGACGCTCCATGGCGCGTTCGTCAGGGGATACGACACGACCCTTGTCGGCGACGCCCACACGACGGAGGACCAGACGGCATGGGGGGCACCGCCGCCGGACCGGGTCATCGCGCACACGAACCTGTACTGGACCCACCAGACGGCGCCGGGGCGGACGGCCGGGACGGTCGAGACCAAGGATGTCGACTTCGGCGGCACCTCCTGAAGCCTGTGCGACACGGACCGGGTCCGTCCGCGGGCTGAGCGGTCAGGACTCGGACAACAGTTGACCTGCGGCGATGTACGGTTCTGTGGACGAGCTCTCGATTCGCTCCCGCTGACGGGACTACTGGTTGCGGATGAGGTCCAGCAGCGCCGCGTGGGTTTCCCGGTCGGCCGCGACGATGAGCCCGCCCGCGCCGGTATGCGGCGGCCGGCCGTCGAGGCCGGTCAGCACACAGCCGGCGGCCCGGCACAACGCGATCCCGGCGGCGAAGTGCACGCTGTCGTGGAGCCGGCCGTCGGTGACGTAGGCGGCTCGCCGACCGGCGGCGACCCAGGCCACCGCCAGGGTGGTGGAGACGACGCGCGGGCGGAACCGCTCGGCGAACCCCGGATCGGCGAGCAGGGCGGCAGCACGGAAGGCGGGTGAGTTCGGGAACGGCGGGTCGAGGTTGACGTCCACCAGCCGCGAATTCGGCGACGGCTTGAGCGGCTCGTCCAGGCCGCCGCGGCGGATGTAGGCGCGGACGCCGTCGGTCCAGAACACTTCGTCGGCGAACGGGTCGGCCGAGGCCGCCACCGTGATGTCCGGGCCCACGCGCAGGGCGACGTTCACCGCCGCCAGCATGGTGTGCACGGCGTAGTTCAGCGTGCCGCACAGAGGGTCGACCAGCCACATGCGCTCCGCTCCCGCCGGGCCCGTAGGCCCGCTCTCCTCGCCGGTCACGGCATCACCGGGCCGGGCGGTGCGAATGACATCAAGGATGGCCTGCTCCGCTTGCACGTCGGCGGCCGTGGCGAAGTCACCACCGGATTTCTCCAGGCGCGTCAGCGGCGCGCCGAACATGGTGCGCACGACGGCTGCTCCCGCCTGCGCCGCCGTAAGGGCCAGCTCAACGTCGATGATCGGCATGAGCCGCAGGATAGATCAGGCGGGGCCGACCGCCTGACACCGGTGCACCGTGCGGCGGAAGGCCGCGAGCTCGTCGTAGACCTTGCGGCCCCGCAGGCAGCCGAGCATCCGGTACTCGACGGTGGCGGCCTTGATGACGTGGTTGCGTACCCTCCCTGTCAGGTGTCGATCGGGGCCGTCGCTTCTGTGGCGGCCTGCCGGAGTGCGTGGCGGCATGCCTTGATGGCGGGGTGCCGGCTGCGGCCTCGGCGTACCGCGGTGAAGATGCGGCGTGTCCGCTGGCCGCGGGGAAGTTGCCGCAGTGTGACGGTCGGGGACTGTCCGATCCATACGAGGTCGGGAAGCAGTGCGACGGCGTGGCCCTGTTCGACGAGGCGAAGATGGATCAGGAGGTCGGTGGTCTCGAACCGTACGTCGGGTTCGAAGCCGGCGTTCCGGCACAGGGTCATGGCCCAGTGGCGGGCTGCCGTACCCTCGGGTTCCATGGCCCAGGGACGGTCGGCGAGTGAGCGCAGCGACGCCGTGGGGCCGTCCGCGTCATCGGCCGGTTCGGGCAGCGCGAGGCGGAGGAAGTCGTCGAGCAGGTCTTCCTGTTCCAGTTCGGCGGGCCGGGGGTTGGGATTGCCCGGGTACTCCTCGGCGATGACCAGGTCGAAGTCGCGGGCCTGAAGTGCGGGCAGGGCCGTTTCCGGCGGCATCTGTGTGACGTGGGTCCGAAGGCCGGGGTGAAGATCGCGCAGGATGTTCAGTGCGCTGGGTATCAGGGCGAGGGTGGCGGTCTGGAACGAGGCGACGCGCAGGGTCCCGGTCAGATCGGTCAGGGAGGCGGCGATGTCCGCCTCGGCGCGCTCCAGGCGTTTCAGCACCGCTTCGGTATGGGCGACGAGGATCTCCGCCTGCTCGGTCAGCCGCACGCGTCGCCCGATCGGCTCCAGTAGCCGGACGCCGGCCTCTGCCTCCAGTTGGGAGAGCTGCTGGGAGACGGAGGAAGGGCTGTAGGAGAGGGCGGCGGCGACGGCCGCGAGGGTGCCGCGGTGCTTGAGTTCGCGCAGCAGGCGTAGTCGGTGCAGGTCGAACATCGGCGGACCGTTCTCTTCGTCGCCGCGGCGAGCTTTTGATCAGTTGGTTTCTCCGATGAATATAGGTCGGAAACATTCGCTGGACCGATTGGATTGTGTGCCGCACGCTGGCTGCGATGCCTGAGATCGCTTCTTCCGTCCGTACGCTGCCGTGGTTCGCGCGGCCCGCCGCCAGGTTCTGGACCTGTGCGCCCGCCCCCGCTGAGGTGCGGGAGTTCCATGCCTCCCTGTTCGAGTACGCCCCTACCTCGCTGATCGAACTTCCCTGGCTCGCCGTCGAGCTGGGGGTTGGGCGGGTCTTCGTCAAGGATGAGTCGTCTCGTCTGGGGCTTCCCGCTTTCAAGGTGCTGGGCGCATCCTGGGCGGTGCACCGTGCCCTTGCCGAGCGGGCGGGTCCGGTCACGTTGGTGACCGCCACCGACGGCAACCATGGCCGCGCTGTGGCTCATATGGCACGTCTGCTCGGCCAGCGCGCCCGCGTTTTCATCCCGTGGGGTGTTCATCCGAGGGCTGTGGCGGCCATCGCCGCCGAGCAGGCCGAGGTCGTTCAGGTCGCGGGCTCGTATGACGAGGCGGTGCGCCGGGCGGCCGAGGCGGCCGCCGCGCTGGATACGGTTCTGGTCCAGGACACCGCCTGGCCGGGCTATGAGCAGATCCCCGGTTGGATCGTCGAGGGCTATTCCACCCTCTGTGCCGAAATCGACGAGCAGTTGACGGCGGCTGGAGCCGGGATGCCCGATCTTGTCGCCATCCCGGTGGGCGTGGGCTCGCTGGCCCAGGCCGTCGTCACCCACTACCGCAGTCGTCCGGCGGGGCCGGCCCCGGCGCTGTTGTCGGTGGAACCTGTGGCCGCCCCCTGTGTCATCGAGAGCCTCGTGCGTGGCGAACCGGTCAGCGTTACCACCGGTGAGACCATCATGGCCGGTCTGAACTGCGGCACACCCTCCACTATCGCCTGGCCTTACCTGCGTGATGGGTTGGATGCCGCCGTGGCCATCGCCGATGCCGACAGCGCCCGCGCAGCCGGTGACCTCGCCGCCCTCGGTGTTTCCTGTGGCCCCTGCGGTGCGGCCTCGCTCGCCGGCGTCCGCGCTGTGCTCACCGGCGACGGCGCCGGCGAGCGCCGTACCACGCTGGGGCTTGGTCCTGCCTCGACGGTGGTGTTGCTGTGCACCGAGGGCAGTGCGGCCAATCCGCATGCCACTCCGGATGTCTGAGCTCATCTGTTTTGGCCTGTCGGGCCGGTCCGCATACGTCGACGCAGGCCCTTCCCGGCTTCGAGACGGCGACCGTTCGGGGCTTCCGAAGCGTACTGCTCAGAATTTTTCGCTGGACGAGGTGGAACGAGTGGTGCACGGTGCTCGAAGGTAGATCGTCTCGCACTCCTTACCGTCTCGCCCGTTCCCGTGCCAGGGAGGCGACAGTGCTGTGGAAGGTCCGCATGCTCCCCGATACGTCAGACCCGGCTGCCCTCCTCGCCAGGCTCATCGCCATCGACTCCGTCAACCCCGAACTGGTGCCCGGCGGTGTGGGCGAGACGGTCATCGCCGATTTCTGCGGTGAATGGTTGGCCACCCGTGGCTTCGAGGTGCACCGCCTGGAGAAGCGTGCCGGCCGTCCCTCACTGGTCGCGATCGCTCGTGGCACCGGCGGTGGACGGTCACTGATGCTCAATGGCCATCTCGACACCGTCGGCCTGGCCGGCTACGAGGGCGACCCGCTCGAACCGCGGATCCGTGACGGAAAGATGTTCGGTCGCGGAGCTTTCGACATGAAGAGCGGTATCGCGGCCATGATGATCGCCGCCGCGCGCGCCACGGCCCAGGGGCGCCTCCGGGGAGATGTCGTCCTCGCCTGCGTCGCCGACGAGGAGCACGGCAGCCTGGGCACCGAAGAGGTCCTCAACTCCTTCAGCGCCGACGCGGCGATCGTCACCGAGCCGAGTCATCTCGAAGTGACCCTCGCGCACAAGGGTTTCGCCTGGTTCGAGGTGGAGATCGAGGGGCGAGCGGCTCACGGGTCCCGTCCTGAGCTGGGCATCGACGCCATCGTCAAGGCCGGTCACTTCCTCGTCGCGCTGGAGGAACTGGGGCAGCGCCTCGCCCAGGGGCCGGCGCACCCGCTTCTGGGGACGGGGACGGTGCACGCCTCCGTTATCCAGGGTGGGGAGGAGCCGTCCACTTACCCGGCGCGCTGCCGCGTCACGCTGGAGCGCCGCACCGTACCCGGCGAGAACGCCGACACCGTGGAACGGGAGCTGACCGCGGTCCTCGACCACCTGGCCGCCGTGGTCCCGGACTTCCGCTACCGGCTGTCCCGCGGTCTGTGTCGCCGGCCCTTCGAGGCCGACCCGCAGGCCGCGATCGTATGCACCCTCACGCGCCACGCGACAAGGGCCCTCGGCCATCCGCCTGTGGTGCGAGCCGAGTCTTTCTGGACCGACTGTGCGCTGCTGGATCGGGCCGGCATTCCCTGCCTGCTCTTCGGTGTCGACGGCGGGGGTGCCCACGCGGCCACTGAGTGGGCCGACATCGCCTCCCTGCACCGAGTGGCCGAGATCCTCACCGACACCATCGCGGACTTCTGTTGATGATGTAGCGATCACTCACAGCTACTTTGCCTCTGGTGGCGTCGACCCGAGTGGAGGGCCTACACGTCGAATCACTATCTGTGTTGTGCCGATCGCCGCATCCCCCCGGCCGTTACCGGATGGGGACCTGGAGGTCGCGGAACGGGCCGATCTTGACTTTGAGGGTGTCGGCGGTGTCGGGCAGGGCGAAGAGGTTCCAGAACTGGCGGGTCTGGCCCGGTGCGAACTTCTCGGTGCTGATGCGGACGCCGGAGACGTCGGTGCATGCGCAGTAGGAGTCCACGCCGTCGTCGGTGGGGACCTCCAGGCGGCCGGGCAGGTACTGGCGGCGGGCGGCGGCGTCGGTCACGCGGACGTTGCTTGCGGCCTGGTATTTGTACGCCTCCCAGTCCTGGGCGTGGTGAAGGTCGTTGAACCAGGTCTCGGCCGATCCCTCGCTGGTGATCTTGTAGGTGAGCAGGCCGAGGCCGCCGGGCAGCCGGCGCAGGCCCGTGACCTCCATGGCGATGGGCTGGCCGTCCGTCTTGGTGGTGCCGGTCAGGCCGGTCGCGCCGGGGGAGGTCGTGGCCACCGGTTCCTGGGCAGCGGGCTGAGGTTTGGGGAAGGTCACCGTGACGCGGCGGTTGCGGCGCCTGCCCTCATCGCTGTCGTTGTTGTACAGCGGGCGGCGCGAGCCGTACCCCTTGGCCTGGAAGCGGACCCCGTCCCGGGACAGCAGTGCCGACAGGGTGCGCTGCACCGCCTGGGCGCGGCGCAGCGACAGTGGGTCGTTGATGGCGTCGTTGCCGGAGGAGTCGGCGTGGCCCGCCACCGTCACCACGGTGGAGGGGGAGGCGTCGATGAGTTTGGCCGTGCGGGCCATGATCGTCTTGGCATTGGGGGTGAGGGTGGCCTTGTCCACCGCGAACAGCACGTCGGAGGAGAGGTTGACCTGCAGGTCCTTGCCGTCATCGGCGGTCTCCTCTGATTTGTCCAGGGACTCGGAGGGGAGGATGAGGCGGCGGGTGACCGGGGTGACGGGCTCGGCATCGGGGTCGGGAAAGTCGCCGGTCGGAGCTTCGTCGCTGATGGGCACGTTGAGCATCGGCGGGCCCACGGGGGTGACGACGGTGGTCGTCGCAGGGTTGCCCGCCGGTGCGGGCAGCACCGCGTAGACGGTGATCGACTGGCCAGGGTCGATGAAGCGGCCGAGGCCGTCGCGGTCGAGGTCGCTGCAGAGGCACGGGGAGCCGACGGGTTTGTACGGCAGGATCCAGGTGCGGGCCTGCGCGTCGAGGACGCCGATGCCGGAGGCCCACTTGATCTCGCCAAGGGGGCGGGTCCGGTCGCCCATCTCGCCGGCCCAGGACAGGTGCTTCTCGGTGCCGGTGTTGGACAGACGGATCTGGGCGATGAGGTGCTTGCCCTTGACGCTATTGAGGCCGACGACCTCGACCTTGAGATTCTCGGTCATGGTACTGCGGGTTTCGGCCAGGGCCGGCCGGGTGTCTTGACCTGATGCCGTGGCGGTGGCGGGCGGAGCGCTGGTGGCCGGGGCACTCGACGTCGGCGTGGTGGTGGTGGCGGGCGGGGGCGCGGCTTCCTTTATCGGCAGCACCCCACACCCGGCCGCTGCCAACGTGAGTACGGCGGTCAGGGCCAGGATCCGATTAGGCATGGGGGAGAATGTATCCGTTCCGAAATGTTGGTGCTCAGGCCGCGTGAGAGCGGTGCACACGTCCCGGCCTGAGGTGTGCCGCCCGTCAGCCGCGCGCATCGGCGAGCGCATGCGACACCACCAGGAACGAGCTCGGAGCCACCACGTCCATCACCGACTTGACGATCGCGTGCGGGGCGTACCCCTGCACGCTGGTCCCGGTAGGGATTGCACCAGCGAGGCCTGCAGACCGTAGCTTTCTTTGCATTAGAGACCCCTTTTTCGGATGGCCTTGGGTAATACGTGCAGAGTGGGGACGGCGAGCTACGGCAGCTCGTCGTCACCGGCGCGCTGCGGTCGTTCGAACGCGGTCCTTACTTACTCAATGCGAACCCGTAGCAACCAAGCGCTGTCCCAGTCGCACTTGTAGTCGATGACGATTCCAGCGCCCGTCATGTCGCGTTCGCGTTGCCTGCAGCCTTCGTGCGTGGGGTAGTTCGCGAAAGGCGCCCACACGGCTTCGATCGAGGTCTGGACCTGAAATCGCTGCGTTGATTCCGCTTGAGCGGCCGCGGTCGTGAAGAGAGCTCCGCCGCGCACATCAGGACTGCCGCCGACATCAGCGTTGTGGCTGACTGCGCCACTTTGCGCCGCGCACTCTTTCTCTCCCAAACGCGCACAGTCGATCGTGTCACGCACACCTCTTCCTCATAGGCGGCAGGACCGGCGCATCGCCCATCCGGTGCCCGGTCAGCCGCGAGATGGCCGCTGAGGACAAGATCGCCCACGTCTGGCTCCGGCAAGGCTAGTCCTCATAAAACAACCGTACCATACGGTATAGTATGGTCCGAATGCATCGTGATCAACTCATCGTCCGAGGAGAGATATGTCGGCATTGCCCGATCCGGTTTGGCCGGTTGTCGTCCTAGCGATCATCCAGGCCGGTGACGCCGTCATGTGCATCAAGCCCGTTCCGTTCATCGCCCAGTGCTTCGAAAACGTGAACTGGCCGCGACGTTACTGGTGGATCATGCCACCGCTGAAGTTCGCCGCCGCGGCCGGTCTGATCCTGGGCATCTGGCTTCCGTATCTCGGCGCTGCGACCTGTGCTGCGCTCGTCCTCTACTTCATGGTCGCCATCGCGATGCACATCGCGGCCCGAGACTTCGGCCGTAACCTCTTCCTCAACGCCACCGCCATGCTGCTGATCTGCATCGCAGTCGGCTTCTACAGCTTCATGGCATGAAGCTCGTATGCGCCTCGGCGAGCGCGGACCGCTCCATACCTGGTGGTACGTTTGCCGGATGAGCACGGCACGCGAGCGGTGGCTGAACGAAGGCTTGAAGGTCCTCGCAGAAGAAGGTGCAGCAGGGATTCGAATCGACCGGATCGCCGCTCGACTTAACCTGTCGAAAGGGTCGTTCCACCATCACTTCGATGGCGCCGAGGGATACAAGAAAGCACTTCTCGCCCATTTCGAGCACCTATCGATCGAAACTCTCGAGAATGCAATTGCCGACGTCGGGGAATCGGCCGGAGCCCGTGTAATCCTCGCACGGCTGACGAAACTCGTTCGCCCTGGCGGCACAGGACTCTATCGTCCAGAAATCGATATCGCATTGAGGGCATGGGCGACATGGGATGCGGATGCGCGTGCCGTGCAGACTCGCCTTGACGAGGCCAGACTGTCTGCACTCCAGCGGGTGTGGCGATCAGCCGTCGCCAGCGACGAGGAGGCCCGGACGGCGGCCCTGTTGCCCTACCTGCTCGCGGTTGGAGCAACTGTCGTCTTTCCCCCGGTCGACGCTGACCAGCTTCGCGACCTCTATGAAATCCTCCTACCACTCGTACCGGATAGCTCCAGCCAGAAATGAACACCGAGACCTGGCTCGCGATCATCTGGACCCGCCCCGGACCTGCGAGAACTCCGCTAACGGCGGTTTCCGTTCCGATTCACTCCGAGCCCCGATCCCGGCCGCGGAACTGCTGATGGACGGCACCACCGAGAGCTCCGCGGCCGGGTCGGGTCGGTCCTGGACCGGGTGTCCACCTCCTACGCCCGGCCCACCCTCAGCGAAGCCCACCAGTGATGATCCACAGGTGGCCGAACGGGTCACGGACGCGGCCCGAACGCTTGCCGTAGGACCGGTTCTCGATCGGCACGACCACTTCGGCGCCGTGGGCGATCATGCGTTCGCCGACCACGTCCGGGGCGTCGACCTCGATCTCGAGGAGGACCGCGGAGCCGCCGAGGTCACCGGGTGAGAGCCACCCCCACGAGGAGACGGCCGGGGAGACCCGGAAGGACGAACCACCGATGCGGTGATGAACGACGCTGGGTCGGCCGTCGTCGCTCAGGGGAGCACGGAACACTTCCTCGGCGCCAAGGGCGTCCTGGTAGAACGCCGACGCACGGTCTGGGTCGGGCACGATAAGACGAGGGCAAATGTGTGTGTTCGGTGTCATGGACCCATCGTTGGGCCTGGTGCCGACGGGGTCTTGAACATCTGGGAACGAACCGCACCCGGATGGGGTGTCACCTGAACGCGCGCTCTTCGTTTGGCTACCGGTCGCCGACCGGCGGTCCCTGCACGGCCAGGCCTTCGGCGCGTAGCCACTCAGTGGGCGTACACCCGGCCATGGCCCGCCACTCCCGGGTGAGGTGCGCCTGATCGGCGAATCCCGACGCGGCGGCGACCGCCGCCAGACCGACCCCCCTGGAACGAGCGGCGTCCACGAGCCGGCCCCGGGCAGTCTCGAAGCGGACGAGCCGTTGGTACTCCTTCGGCGTCACCCCGAACTCGGCTCGAACCAGACTGCTCAGGTGCCGCCGGGAGCACCCGAGCCGGTAAGCGGCCTCCTGCACCCGGGTGGTCCCGGACAAGGCTGCGATCGCGGATCGCAGTTCGTGGTGGTTGGCGCGTTCGCCGTGCCGGCTGAGGCCGGTGAGCAGGGACTGCGCGACGAGGGCGCGACGCTGCGGCCATGTCCGGCAGGCCGCAAGCCGCTCCGGCAGGTCCGCCATCGCCGGGACGACGTCGGCGAGATCCACGATGTGCCCGGCCAGCGCCGACGCCGGGAGCCCCAGCAGTGCGTCGGCGCCCAGCGGGCTGAGCGTCAACCACACCCCGCGCGTGCATCCCACCTGCCTCAGCTCGGCCGCGTCCAGATAGAGCCCGGCCACAACAGCCCGGCGCCGCTGGCTCGAGCCGGGCCGCCCGACCCAAGAGATCTCGAGCGAGTCCTCCTCGGGGATCGTGATCGACACCGTGGACGAGGGAAGTCCGCGATGGACGGCGACCGGGCCGGACCCAAGTTCGTACGCACCCAGCGTCGCCACGAAGGGCGCCAGGGCGGTGGGCATTGGGTCAGCGGGCACGGTCACTCTGGCACAGTACGACGGCTGAGGTGGTGCAGGTGAACTCGAGTGATCATCGCCACGGGTTCAGTTTTTTTCAGGCGGCGTCGACAACTAGGGCTCAGCCGCCGTGGTCGCGGCGGTGATATTGCGATAACCGGCCCCGCTCAGCCTCGCGCGCCTATTCGTCCACGTCCGGATAGTTCGGCTTGCGCGCCAACCACCACCAGCCGTCACTCAGCCGGCTGCACCACCAGTAATCGTCGAACGTGGTCGCGGTGAGATCACAGGGACTTACCCGCGCGGCGTCAGGCTGGTCATATATGTAGAGGAACATGTTCTCCGACACCTCTTCGTTCGACAGACCCATCATGAGAACACGTCCGGGATACAGCTCGATCGGCACATCCTGCGTATTGAGATGATCAAAATGCAGGACATCGAACTCATCAGGCAGATGCACCCAGCCACCCGAAGGCATGTCCGCCGACAGCTTCCTGTCCTTGGCCAGCTGGGCCAGCGCGGTGAACTTGCCGTGATGGACCGCGAACCACGTACGCCCGAAGATCCCATTCCAGGGCAGCAGCACAACGGCAGCACACAGGACGACCGCCGCACCGACCGCGACGTAACCGCGGATGTCACCACGGCGGCGTACAAGCCTCTGCACCCACCACGACGTGGAAAGCACGGCCACGATGAACGCGATCCCAAGGGTCAGCTGCTCGCTGATCCGGCCGTAGTACTCCAGCCACAGCAGATAGCGTCCGGTCACGACCACGATCCAGCTCGCCACCATGGTCGCGGTCAACGCATACGATCGCTTCTCGATCACGCCTCCAGACCCGGTCGGCGAGCACTGCCCCACGTGAGGACGGCCTCCCGCCAACCTGTGAATCCAACCCGCGCACTGCAACCTGCCTCATCCAACAGGACACCGCACAACCCGCCGCCCTCCGCGACGTACCGGACCTCGAACGCGCCGTCGGTGAGGAGCGTCTAGCCCGCCAGCCAGCGCACGCAAAGCCGTCATGGCCGCCAAGCATTCTGCAACACCAAGATCAGAGATAAAGCGGAATCCGACAACTCAACCTGAACACCGACACCAGCAACGACAACCACACGCGAACAACGACACCTTCAACTGCAACGGACACCCATCGACTCGCGAGCCCGACGGGGTCGAGAGCCGGTTTCAACACCAGCAAGATATGTGATCCGGCGCCGGATCACTTTGCGGGTTTTCACCCGATTGATCTCCTCTCCTATCCTCTGAGAGGAGATGTCCCGCCGGCGCCGAGCTGTGGGAACTGCCGGGTGCTCTGGCCCAGGCCCAGGGCCGGAACGGGGGCGGTGAGCGGCCGTGGATGTGGGCGACCGTGATCGGCTGGATGGGGCCCGACGACCACCAGGCCCTCCGGCCAGCCGAAGCCACCGGCCGCCGGGTCCACGCCGCAGGCTCTCCCGCGCTCCTGACCGAGGTGCTGTTCTACCACGCCGACATTGAGTTCCGGCTCGGGCGCTGGCTGGAAGGGGCCGCGCATGCCGAGGAGGGCCTGCGGTTCGGCTACGAGACCGGCCAGCAGGGATGGACCGCCAATTTCCTCGCCCAGTTGGCCCGGTTCGCCGCAGTGCGCGGCGAGGCGGCGGAATGCCGCAGGTATGCCCGGCAGGCGCTGGAGATCGCGCTCCCGCTGCGCGAGCGCGTCGCCGCGGCGATGGCGACCGGTGCCCTAGGTCTGCTGGCGCTGGGGGAGGGCGCGCCCGGGGAGGCGTTCGCGGAGCTGATGCGCCTGGTCGACCGGGGTTCGCCTCGATCCAATGATTTCGTCGCCTTCGCGATGCTCCCGGACCTGATCGAGGCCGCCGTGGGTGCCGGGGGCCCGGAGCCGGCCCAGCGGGTCGCCGCGGCCATGGAACCTCGGACTGGCGGTATCCGCGGGCCCGCCGCCCTGGCCCGGAAGCACCGCTGCCGCGCGATTCTGGCGGACGACGCCCAGGCCGAGTCGCACTACCGGAGCGCGCTGGCGAGCGGCGGACTCGACCAGCGCCCCTTCGACCGGGCGCGGACCGAACTCCTCTACGGCGAGTGGCTGCGCCGCAACCTCCGTAGGGCGGAGGCCCAGTCGATGCTGAGGGCCGCAGGCGAGGCGTTCGACGCGCTGGGAGCGGCACCGTGGACACGGCGCGCGGTCGCCCAGTTCCGTGCGGCCGGCGGCGCCGTACCCCGCAAGAGCAGGGCGGTCGCCGTGCTGCTCAGCCCGCAGGAGTTGGAGGTGTCCAGGTTGGCGTCCGAGGGGCTGAGCAACCGCGAGATCGGCAGCCGGATGCACCTCAGCCCGCGGACGGTGGGCTCGCACCTGTATCGGGCGTTTCCCAAACTCGGGATATCCACGCGCGCTGAGCTTCGCGGCCTCGACCTTGACCTCGACCTCGGCTGACGAGGGCGCGACCGGTGGCGGAGTCCGGGTAGTAATCGCCGCAAAGGCAACGTATATGCTGGTCAGACCCTCGGCGAACGACCTTCCAAGGCCAACCTTGGAAGAGCTCCTGGCCGGTATTTACGTTGGAAACTCGTTGGATACCACCGGAATCCAAGACCATGGACCTCCGCTATTTCCTGGAGTTCTACGCGCCACGCATCACCGCGGGCAACCACGAGGGGGACGTTGACCGAATCTCCATGGGCGTGGCGAGCGTGGAACACGTGCTGCGCACCACCCAGGCATCCGGCGTTGATGACTCACTTCCCGCCGCAGTCCTGAAGATCTTCCGCCAAGGCGTCACCGCCGGCCACAGCCAGAACAGCCTCACGAGCTTGATCGGCGTGCTGAAGCGGCGCTGATGTATCACCGATCCAGCCCCAGGAGAGGGCCTCGACGCTTCCATGTGCGCTTGCCTGCTCGTCGGACGGGGCCGTCATCTTGACCTGGCCGATGTAGTGCTCCGTTCCTCAAAGCAGGTAGATAAAACGACGTCGGCGCTGACGAGGCTCGGGGGCCGGGCGACCCCAGGTCCAGGGGCGGGCGCGGGTGTTGAGCTGGGTGGTCGCCACAGCGGTGGCGTAGGCGATCTCGTCGGGGTCGGCGAAGGTCTGCCCGGCCAGGGCCTGGCGGTGGAAGATGCGCCACCAGGCTTCCTGCAGGTTGAGCCGGCAGGCCCCCTTGGGGATGAACACCTGCTGAATCCGCGGGTGCTCGGTGAGCCAGTCGCGGGTGGAGACGCTGTTGTGGCTGGACAGGTTGTCGGTGATCACCACAATTGAGCCGGCCGGGTTGGCCTTCTCCAGCAGGGCCAGGAAGCGCTGCCAGCCGATACTGTTGCGCGATGCGGCGGTCATGGTGACCGCGTGACCGTCAGCGATGCGCAGGCCACCGTACACCCAGGTCTTCTGGCCCGCATGACAGGCGGCGAGGTCAACGCATTCCTCGGCCAGGCGGGCTTTCCCTCGATCGAGAACGCCAAGGGCGTCGACGTCTACAGTGTCACCTACCGCACCGTTGACGTGAAGGGCAGGCCCACCACGGCGACAGGTTCGCTCGTCCTGCCCCAGACCCCCGCCCACGAGCTTCCCGTCGTCAGCTACAGCCACGGCACAATGGCAGACAGGCGAGAGGCACCCTCGGTGACGTCCACGGGGGAGGGCCGCTACCTGCCGGTCTACTTCGCCACGCACGGCTTCGCCGCGGCCGCAGCCGACTATCTCGGCCTGGGCGAAGGGCCTGGCGCGCACCCGTACATGCACACCGCCACCGAGGCCGGAGCCTCCGTCGACCTCCTCAAGGCCGCCCGAAGGCTCGCCTGGCAGCAGCAGGTCACGCTCGACAAGCGGATCATGGTGACCGGTTTCTCCCAGGGGGGCCAGGGCGCGGTCGCGGGGTGCGGCCAGTCCTCGATGGCGCGCAGCCAGCGAATCCGGGCGGGGACGTTCATCGCTTTGGGCGCTGTTTTGGGGATGTCCTCGCGGGCGATGTCGGCCTTGCCCAGGCCGCGCCGGACATGGAAGTCGTCGAGGGCGGCCAGGATGTTGTTGACGTGGCGCACCGAGCGTTTGGGGCCCCTCCCGAACGTGACCCCAGACAAAAGTACTTCCCGGAGTTGAACCCCGGCGAGTGGGGCTGGAAGGACTGAAACACGACCGCGCCTGAAGTCGCCGGCGCTGGGAGCGTTTCGCCGCCTTCGGAAACCGCCGGGAGTCGTGTGCGGATTCTTCGTCGATCCCAGGCTCGCTTACGTCGCCGGATGGCCACGATCAGTCCAGGTGCCTACGCGCGGATTAGCAGCTTCGGGAGTCCTGGGCCTTCGCTGCTGGAACAGGACGGCCACACCACCACCCTCTCCGCGACGCGGTACTCCAGCGCCGCCGATCCGGGGGCCTGATGGTGACGGGTTTCTCGGTCAGCCGCCGATGTCAATGTTCAGATATATGGCTATTTGCCGACCTTGTGACCTATTTGGTCCCGCCTCGTAATAGATGACCAGAATGAGTCGATAGTTTCGCTTCCCTTCAGTCCCTTCATGCACACCGTTCACTCGCCCGCTCCAGTGTGTCCGCCCGAAGGGCAAACCGCTCGGTCGGTGCTTGTCGGAATAGAAGGGACTGCACCTGATGCAGCCAGTGGCAGCGCGAAAGTTACTGGGTGGCCTGGGGAGCCGACGGCGTTTCGCCGCAGCCGGCGCAATCGCGGTGCTGCTGGTGAGCAGCCTTGTGACAGCGGCCTACGCCGACCCGGGACCGGGGGAACAGAATCGGGGACGGCCCAGCCCGACGCCGACGAGCTCGCAGATCCCTCCGACGCTCACCCCCGCCAACGGTTCGTACCTCGTGGGCACGGCGAAGGTCGCGGCGGTCCCGGCCGCGGCCGGTGACAGTGTCACGAAACTCGCCATCGACGACACCGCACTCGACGCCACCCGGACGGTGGGCGTCTCCAAGCTCAGCTTCGACGTCGGCTCGAACTCGACGGAGGCGCAGTACCACAGCTACGTGCTCGTCAACGGCGGGTACCGCAGCGACATCGGCGACCATGTGAACGAGCGGGCGACCATCGAGATCCCGAACGAGCACCTCGTCAGGGGAGAGAACACCGTCGAGATCGTCGTCGGTACGATCCAGTCCTCATGCGGCCTCAACTACGACGACTTCGTGCTGTCCGATGTGGGCCTCGAACTGCTCGGTGAGGTCGCGGACGGCGAGGAGAACCCCTATACCCTCTCCTTCGGCGACGGCAGCTGCGGCACGAACTCCTCGCTGCTGAAGCGCGCCACGCTAAAGTTCTTCGTCCAGTCCGACCCGCAGGGCACCACGGGTCTCACCGCGGACGTGGACACGACGGAGCTGGCCAACGGCGAGCACGTCATCACCGCCACGACCGCGGCCGGGGCGACCGTCAAGAACACCGTGACCGTGAACAACGCACCGGCCGGGGCACCGTGGCTGCTGCCCGTGGACGGCACGCTCGTGGCGGGCACCAAGCCGGTCTTCGCGACGGTCCCGGCCGGCGGCGAGGGCGGCGTCGCGTCCCTGACCGTAGACGGCGACAAGCCTGCGGCGAAGGCCACGCTCGGCAACGGCGCCGCGAAGTTCAGCTTCGACGTGGGATCGGACTCGATCGACGACAAGTTCGACAACTTCCTGCTCGTCAACGGCAAACGCATCGACCTGGGCGGCTCCTGGGCGAGCCGGCGCGTGACCATCGCGGTTCCGGCCCGGTTCCTGGTGCCCGGCGACAACACGATCAAGGTCGTCACCGGTGACTTCAAGGAGTCCTGCGGCAACAACCGCGACGATTTCACGATCGCCAACCTGGACCTCGCCCTTGACGGCGCCACCGTGACCGGCCAGGACGTCAAGCCGTCGTACGACATGGGCGACGGCGACTGTGGCAGCAGCCAGACCCTCCTTCGCGAGGTCGAGTTGCGCTACACGATCGACGCCCCGGCGGTGAACGTCATCGAGACGCTCGGCTCGGGTAACGCCACTCTCAGCTTCAACGTGGGCAGCAACTCGATCGAGGCGCGCTACCAGAACTTCGTCCTCGTCAACGGCCAGAAGGTCGTACTCGACGGCGACTTCGTGAGCCGGCGCGTCGACCTCACGATTCCGAACGAGTACCTCGTGCCCGGCTGGAACACGATCGACTTCGTGACCGGCACCTTCCCGACGTCGTGTGGCAACAACCGCGACGACTTCGCGATCTCGAGCATCGTCCTGACCCCGGTGCGGGGCACGGCGACCGGCCAGATGCTCAAGACCTCGTACGGCATGGGCGACGGCAACTGCGGCGACAACGTGAACCCGCTGACCGAGATCGACCTCGAATTCCTGGTGGACGCGCCGGCCCGCGGCCTGCGTGCAGACCTCGACACCACCGCCATCAAGGACGGCAAGCACACCCTCACCGCGGCGTCGACCACGGGCGAGGTCGCCACCCGCCTGTTGATCACCGACAACTCGGCGCCGGCGGTCGCCAAGAGCGTCCCGGCCGCGGGTGAGAAGATCAACGCCTCGGTCGTGCTGGACGTCAAGCTCGAGGACGCCTCCGGCGTCGTGTCCGGGCCGGACGTCAAACTCGACGGCCGGCCGATCGAACTGGGCGCCCAGGTGGGCCCGGGCCTGCACGCCGGTAAGCACACCCTGGCGGTGACCGGCACAGATGGGCTCGGCAACACCACGAGCCGCGAGATCGTGTTCGAATCCGCGGGTATCCCGGACGTCCCCACCGAGCTGACCCCGGCGTTGGGGGCCGTCGGGGTGTCGGATCCCGTCACCCTCTCGGCGAAGGTGGCCGAACCTGATGGCGGCCAGGTGACGGCGACGTTCTCCGAGGCCGAGATCCTGACGCCGAACCAGGTGTTCCAGGGCACGGCCAGGTCCGTCCCCACGACCCTGAAGGTCCCGGGCGAGAGGAAGGTCAAGGCCGAAGGGCTCGAACCCGCCGATGGCAGGACGCTCGACGCGCCCGCCGGCCAGGACGTCACCTACCAGCGGTACGACGTCCAGGTGAAGGGGCACGTGGACTCCCCGGTCCTGCGCTGGGAGGGCGTCATCGACCCCGAGCGCCTGGCCTCGCTGCGGGCGTGGAACACGAGGACCAAGGCATGGGATCTGCTGACGAGCGCCCGTGGCGCCGCCGAGGGCAAGACCGTTCTCACGGCCGTCGTCGATGGGGACCACATCGACAAGCAGCAGGTTCACGTCATGGTGACGGGCGAGGACCCGTTCGCCGACGACATCGAGCCCGGTGACCCGAACGGTTTCGCCGACCCCGCCTCCTACGACTTCTCGATCGTCCACTTCACCGACACGCAGTACATCTCCGAGGGTGCGGTGGAGCAGGAGAGTGCCGAGGAGCGCGCGGTGTGGGAGTCCGCCTACGCCGGCATCGTCGACTGGATCGGCGCGAACAAGGACCAGCGCAAGATCTCGTACGTCGCGCACACCGGCGACATCATCGAGAACAACATCCGCAAGCCCGCCGACGAGGCCATGCAGCAGCAGGTCGTCGGCGAGTTCGAGGTGTCCTCAAGGCAGCAGCGCGTGCTGGACGACGCGGACATCCCGAACGGCGTGATCGCCGGCAACCACGACAACCAGTCGGGCACCGAGAACGGGCCGGACGCGATCTACAACAAGTACTACGGCCCCAGCCGGTATCAGGAGGCGTCACAGGGCTGGCAGCACGCCAACTACGGCGGGCCGTGGAGGGAAGGCGACAACCAGAACCACTACGACCTGTTCTCCGCGGGCGGGCTGGACTTCGTCGTGGTCGGCCTGTCGTACGGCGTGACCAGGGAGGAGGCCGAATGGGCCGACTCCATCTTCAAGAAGTTCCCCGACCGCAACGGCATCCTGCTCTCGCACGACTACATCGTGCCGAGCACCAACCCCGACGGGCGCGGCGCTGGATTCTCCGCCCCCGACGGCTCGATGCTCTACAAGACGGTGGTTGAGAAGAACTCGAACGTCTTCCTCATCCTGGCCGGACACGAGCACGGCGTGGGCACCAACGTGAAGCCGAAGGTCGGCCAGGTCGGCAAGGGCGTGGTCGAACTTCTGGCGGACTACCAGTTCTACACGGTGTCGGCCGACCGGCTCGGGCTCACCGAGATCGGCGGGTACAACCCGACGGACCAGCTCCAGTTCGGCGCGAGCTTCTTCCGGCTGCTGCAGTTCGACGTCGAGCGAGCGGAGCTGACCGTGGACACCTACTCCCCGCTGCTCAACGACTTCGGCGCCACCGAGTTCGACCCGCTGCGCCGCTACAACGGGCACGAGGACAACATGGTGCTGCCGGTCGATCTCACCTCCCGCACGACGAGCTTCCAGACCGACTCGCTGGCGCTCTACAAGCCCACCCGGGTCGTCGGCAGGAGCAAGGTCGCGTCGGGTCAGGTCGCCTCGGTGACCTGGGACCGTCTCAAGGACGACACGGCCTACGCCTGGTTCGTCACGGCACGCTCCGCCGGCGGCGGCGTGACCGCCTCCGAGCCGAGCGTCTTCGTCACGAAGGACGAGCGCGGCCGTCCCGGCAAGTGGGGACCTGACTCGCCCATGTACCGCTGGTTCCGCCGCTGACCCATCACCGCCGCCCCGGACCGGGTCCGGGGCGGCATTCACTCATCCCGGATCTGGGGAGACGAGACATGTCCCGCAGGCGCTGGCTGTTCGCCGTCGTCCTCGCCGTCATTCTCGGCGGTGTGCCGGCCGGCCTGGTGCGTCCCGCTCCGGCGGCGGCGGCGCACGACGCGACCACGGCCGCCCACGCCGAGGTGACCGGCACGGGCGCGAACGTCGAGGTCGTGCTCGACCTCGAGTACGACCTCCTCATGAAGTCGGCCTGGCTCTACGCGGAGGCATATGAGGCGAAGGAGCGGACCGAGCAGCTCCACCAGCTCAAGATCAACCGCGATGCCGTGACCGGCTATGTCACGGGCCGCTTCGCCGTGGCGTACCACGACGAGCCGTGCGCGCCCACGCCGGTGGGCGACGCGGACGTCCGTGTCCGCGGCAAGGCGGCCTTCGCGGTGCTGACCTACGCCTACGCCTGCGCGGGCGGGGATGGGGGAGTCCACGCGATCTCAAGCGCGCTGTTCCCCGACGCCGAGAGCTTCGTGCACAGCACGAAGACGATCGTCCGCTACGACCTCGACGGTGAGCAGGGCTCTGCGGTCCTGGTCGCCAAGAACCCGACGCTGCGGATCGGTGAGTATCCGGCGTCGTATCAGGTCCGGGAGTTCTTCCTGCTCGGTGCCGAGCACCTGCTGTTCGGCCTCGACCATCTCTTCTTCCTGTTCGCGCTGCTCATCGGCGCGCGCCGGCTGCGTGACGTCGTCGTCACGGCTTCCGCCTTCACTGCCGCCCACAGCATCACGTTTCTGCTGGCGGCCATGGGGGTCGTGGACGTTCCTGGGGAGATCGTCGAGCCCGTCATCGCAGCGTCGATCATTGTCGTGGCGGTCGCCAACCTCCTGGGCCGTGGGGAGGACAGATTGGGCAGATGGCGGCTGCCGATCGTCTTCGTCTTCGGCCTGGTGCACGGGCTGGGCTTCGCCGGCGCGCTGGACATCAAAGAGAGCGGATCGTGGGAGCTGCTCCTGTCGCTGCTGAGCTTCAACCTCGGCATCGAGGCGACGCAGCTCGCGATCATCGCTGTGCTCTTCCCGCTGCTGGTGCTGCTGCGCCGGGCGTCCGCGGCCCGCTGGGTGGTGGCCGCGATCTCGGTCCCCGTCGTGGCGGTCAGCCTGTACTGGTTCTTCGATCGCATCCCGCTGCCGCTCTGACGGTGGCGGGCAACGGTTCGCCGGCGGCCCCACCCACCTGGTTGTGACGCCGCAAACGCCACTCGCCGCAGTCAGGTCCCGCCGTGGATCAGTCGATCTGCATGACGACGGCCTTCGGCTCGGTGAAGAACTCGCGGCTGAAGGTGCCGCCCTCGCGCCCGACACCTGAGTCGCCCGCCCCGCCGAACGGGGCGCGCAGGTCGCGGACGAAGAAGCAGTTCACCCAGACGGTCCCGGCCCGCAGGCGGGCGGAGACTCGGTGCGCCCGGGACAGGTTCTCGGTGAACAGCATCGCGTTGAGCCCGTAGCGCGTGTCGTTCATCAGCGTCACGACCTCGTCCTCGGTGTCGAACGGTGTCACCGTGACGACCGGGCCGAAGATCTCCTCGCGCTGGTGGCGGCCGGTGGCGGGCATGCCGGTGATCACCGTGGGACGGACGAACCAGCCGTCGCCGAGGCCGCCGGAGCGGATGGAGCCGCCCTCCTCGGCGACGGTCTCGACGTAGCCGCGCACCTTGCGGTAATGGGTCTCCGAGGCCAGCGGGCCGAGTTGGGTGGAGTCCAGCTTGGGGTCGCCCAGGCACATCGCCTCGGCCGCGGCGGTGAAGCGGGCGATGAACTCGTCGAACACCGGACGCTGGACGTACAGACGCGAACCCGCCAGGCACACCTGCCCGGCGTTGGTGAAGATCGCCTTGATGGACCAGCTCACCGCGTTGTCGAGGTCGGCGTCGGCGAAGACCGCGTTGCCGCCCTTGCCGCCGAGCTCCAGGCTGACCGGCACGAGGTGCCTCGCCGCCGCGGCCGAGATGACCCGGCCGGTCGCGGACTCGCCGGTGAACGTGATCCGGTCGATCCCAGGGTGCTCGGTGAGCGCCTGCCCGGCGGAGTCCGGGCCGTGGCCGTGGACGACGTTGAGCACCCCGGGCGGCAGGCCCGCCTCCAGCGCGAGCCTGGCGAGGATGGTGGCGGAGGCGGGGGTGTCCTCGGCGGGCTTGAGCACGACCGTGTTGCCCCAGGCCAGTGCGGGCGCGATCTTCCAGGTCTCCAGCATCAGCGGGAAGTTCCACGGGGCGATGGCGGCGGCGACCCCGACGGGCTCGTAGCGGGTGTAGGCGTGATGGCCGGAGTCCATCGGCAGCGTCTCGGCCGTGGTCAGCCGGGCGTGGTCGGCGAAGAAGCGGAAGTTGTCGGCGGCGCGGGGCACATCGTTGCCGCGGCTCTGGGCGATCGGCTTGCCCATGTCGCGGGTGTCGGCCAGGCCGAGCTCGTCGGCGTGTTCGAGGATGAGGTCGGCGAGGCGATGCAGCAGCCTGCCGCGCTCGGCGCGGCCCATGCGCGGCCACGGCCCCTCGTCGAATGCCCGCCGCGCCGCCGCCACGGCCCGCTCCACCTCGGCCGCGCCGCCGAGCGCGACCTCTGCCCACGGCTCGCGGGTGTAGGGGTCGACGCTGGTGAACGTCTCGCCGCCGGAGGACTTCACTTCAGCACCGTCGATCACGTGTCCGAAGAATTCCATGTCAATCACCTTTGTTGATCTCGTCGCGTTCGGCGAGCGTTTGGTCTCCGGCCGCCCAGTGGGTGCGCGGCACCTCGCGTACGATCACCCGGATGCTCTGAGCAGGGGCGCCGAGCGAGCGCTCGACGGCGGCGTGCACCTCGTGGATGAGCGCCCGGATTGCGCCGGGTTCGCGGCCCTCGGTCAAGGTCACCTCGACCAGCGGCATGTCACACCCCCGCCACGGACACGGAGCCGAGGCCGCTGAAGCGCAGGGTCACCGACGAGCCGCGCTGGAGCGGCATCGCGCCGGTCATCTCGCTCGTCAGCGGCGCGTGCCGCGCCCGGTAGGCGGTGGCCAGGTCCGGACCCGGCCGTTCTTCGGTGGTGGGGCCGTGGTCGGCGCGGTTCCGCCCGGCCTCCAGCAGCACCTCGGCGGTGCGTTCTATGGTCCATTCACTCATGCGATCGATCACTTTCCGGTGGCCGCCGTTTCGGCCGGGTGAGGCGCGGGGGAGTAGGGGAGAGGGCTCAGCTCTGGCCGAGAGGGCGGCGGATCTGAGGTTGGCTGTGGACGCGGCGTGTGGGGCCCTGCCACATGTCGATCGAGCCCGGCTCGGCCGGGTCGAAGTAGCGGGGCCGCCAGGCGTCCTCGTCGGTGATGAGCCGCACGCCCCAGGAATACTCGTACGTGATCCCCTCCGGCCCCTTGAAGTAGACGAACACCGCCGTCGACTGCGGATGGCGGCCGGGGCCCATCTCGATCTCGACCCCGTTGGCCTCCAGGAAGTGACAGTTGCGCATCAACGCGTCGAGCGAGTCGACCTGGAAGTTGATGTGACACAGCCCCGGCTGGCTGCCCTGGAACACGGCCAGCTTGTGGTGGACCTGGTCGATGCGCATGAGACAGGCCCAGTCGCCGATCCAGTCCGACACGCGGGCGTTGAACAGGCCGGACCAGAAGCGGTACGCCTCGCGCACGTCCGGGGCGTCCAGGCACAGGTGCCCGAACTCGGTGATGCCGGCCTCGCGTCCGTAGCGGACCGGTGCGGTTAGCGCCACCTGGTCGATCACCAGGTCGATGCGGTTGCCGAACGGGTCGTCGAACGACAGGAAGTCCCGGACCCGGCGTGAGTTGGCCTCCTTGGCGTCGCCCCGTACGACGGTGACGCCGGCCTTCTCCAACTCGGTCTCGGCGGCGGCGAGCGCGTCCTCGTCCCGGACGGTGAACCCGGAGCTGATGACCCCGGACTCCCCCTCGACCAGGGCAAGGCAGTGGTGGCGCTGGTCGGCGCGCAGGTAGGCGACGCCGTCCTCTTGGGCGGTGAGCTCCAGGCCGACGATGTCCACGGCGAACCGTATAGCGGCGTCCAGGTCGGCGGCGCCGGACCGGACGTAGGCGATGTCGTCGAGCTCGATCATGACAACTCCCGGAGATAGGACCAGATGCGGTTGGACAACTCGGATCGCACGGCCCGCCACGCCTCCTGCTCGGCGGGCGTGAGGGGGGTGGGGGTGCCGGAGGCGGTGGCGGTGGCGTTCATGCGGGCGGAGGCCTCCAGCACCCACATGAGGGCGACGGCCTGGCCGACGCTTTCGCCGACGGTCACGGCGCCGTTGCCCCGCATGATCAGGGCAGGCGCCTCACCCAGGCGCTCGGCCAGCGCCCGCCCGCGCGTGCGGTCGCGCACCAGCGTCGCGTCGTCGAACACGGGCACCTCGGGCCCGAGGAACGCCCCCTGCCCGTGCAGCGGCAGGATCGGCACCCCCGCCGAGGCCAGAGCCGTGGCAGTGGGCGGCTGTGCCCGGCAGATCGCCCGCACGCCGGGTCGCGCCCGGAAGATCTCCAGGTGGATCCACGCCTCGCGCGGCGTGCCGTCGGGCAGGTCGGTGGCATCCAGCGGGACCTCGGCGTGCTGCGTGTCAGGCCCGAGCGTCCCGAGCGGCACCGGCGGGGTCATCAGCAGCCGATCGTCCCCGACTCGTAACGACACGTGCCCGAACGCGGTGACCAGCCCGGCTGCTGCCAGCGCCCGCCCGGCGTCCGCCAGCCCTGTGTTCACACCAGTACCTCTCTGCCCGTGCGCATCTACAAAAACAGGCAGGACAATACATGTATATTTGTACATGTTCTAGGGCAAGTTGGACGCCCCTATGCTGAGGGCATGTCGCTTCAGCACGCACTGCTCGGCGTCCTGGAGGCGCGCCCGATGAATGGGTACGAACTGACCCGCTTTTTCGATGCCGCCCCGCGCTGGGTGTGGTCCGCGCCGCAGAGCCAGATCTATCCGACGCTTCGCCAGATGGAGCAGGCCGGGCTCATCGAAGGTCAGAAGGAGATCCGTGGCACGCGGCTGAAGCGGACGGTGTACTCGATCACCGAGCGCGGGCTTGAGGAGCTGAGGACCTGGCTGGGCACCGGCCACGCCCTGGCTCCGGTGCGCGACTCGTTCTTCCTGCAGGCACTCTTCTTCGACATGATCGACACGGATCGGGCCGCGTCCGTGCTCAAGGCGTACATCGCCGAGCAGGAGCAGCTGATCACGGAGTGGCGCGCGCACCGGGAAGCGCTGCTGGCCAAGGACACTGACCTGCTCAAGGAGCGGCTGAAGAACCGCCCGCCGGCCGAGCACGACCGCATCGCCGGGCTGAAGGCGCACGTCTTCACGGGCCAGATCGCCGTCGCCCAGGCCCGCGCCGACTGGGCCCGCGAAAGCCTCCGCCTCCTCGCGGAAGGCGTCTGACCGAGCGAGGGACGCCCGGACGGCCGCAGCGGAGCCGGAAGACTGCTGTCGCCGGCTACGCGCGTTGACGTTCGCGCAGGTAAGCGCGGCTATTTGCAGGTCCCTCCAGCGGTCGTGGTCGTGGTGGTCTTGGCAGTCATGCTCCCAACGAGGCCGGGCTGAGGCTGGCCCTGACAGGGCGACGATGAGCGCGCCGGGGGCCGGTAGGTTGCGGGTGTGAGCGACAACGAGCTGGGCGCGTTCCTGCGGAGCCGCCGGGAGGCCATCAGTCCCGCCGACGTAGGGCTCCCCGCCGGGTTCCGGTGGCGGACCCCCGGGTTGCGCCGCGCCGAGCTGGCCACGCTCGCGGGGATCAGCGTGGAGTACCTCGCACGGCTGGAGCAGGGGCGCGACCGGCATCCGTCCCCGCAGGTGCTCGGCGCGCTCGCCGACGCCCTGCGGATGTCCACCGACGAACGTTTTCACCTCAGGCTCTTGGCGAAGGCGACCGAAGGCGGCAGCGTGTTCGTCTGCCCTTCGGCGCAGCCGCCGGTCGTGTCCGTCCGGCCGACGGTGCGGGCGCTGCTGGACAAGCTGGAACCCGCCCCGGCGGTGCTGATCAACCGGATGACACAGGTGCTCGCGTACACCACAGGCTTCGAGCGCCTGGCCCGGCCCACCGGCCTCCTGGACGCGGCCGAGCCCAGTTTCGTACGATTCGTGTTCACCGATCCGCGCGCCCGCGACATCTACCCCGACTGGGACGCCGTCGCGACCCAGCAGGTCGCCACCCTCAAGTGCGCGGCCGGTTTCGCCGACCCGCACGTGGCGGCCCTCACCGACGAGCTCACCGTCACGGCCGGCGGACCCTTCGCCGAGCGGCTCACGACGCCGGGCGTCCCCGAGCGGGCAGGTGTCCAGCGCTGGGCGCATCCGCAGGCCGGGGAACTGCGCCTCGCGTACGAGGCCCTCGAACTCGCCGACGACCAGCGCCTGATCGCCTACCTTCCGGCGGACGAGGCGTCGTCGGCCGCGCTCGATCGCCTGGCCGGCCGCCACCCCGGCACGCTCCGCGTCGTCAACGGCTGACCGCAGAAGGCCGCCTGCCGGGGCCGGCCTGTCCTCCTGGTGAGCTCGGCACTCGGGGTGGGTGCCATGAAGCGGAAAGTGGCTCTGTGTAATCGCTTGCCGGTGTCAGCAGGCCTTCGTCTGGCGACCCTCCGCCGGATATGACGATCACCGGCACTGTTATCTTGATCAACTTTGAGCGAGAGGCGAAACCGACACATGACATCGAGTACCTTCCGCATTGGGGGCGCGATCGACGTACGGCGGCTCGGCTTCGGGGCCATGCAACTGCCGACCGAACCCGGACCGGCTCGGGAAGCAGCCATCGCTGTGGCCCGACGAGCCGTCGACCTGGGCGTCACACTGATCGACACCGCGCACCTGTACGGGTGGGGCGCCAACGAGGAGCTCCTCGCCGAGGCGCTGCACCCCTATCCGGACGACCTGCTCATCGCGACGAAGGTCGGGATCGCGCCGCCGAACCCTCCGCACGATGCGGCGATCTGCGGCCGGCCGGACTTCCTGCGGGATCAGGTCGAGCAGGGCCTGCGCCGGCTTCGCGTCGAACGGCTCGAACTGCTCCAGTTGCATCGCATCGATCCGGAGGTGCCGCTCGCCGACCAGCTGGGGGCGCTGCGCGAGCTCCAGACCGAGGGAAAGATCGGCCTCATCGGACTGTCCGAGGTCACCGTCGCCGAGCTTGAGGAGGCACGGCAGATCATCGACGTCGCGAGTGTGCAGAACCGCTACAGCATGCTCGATCGCGAGCACGAGGCCGTGCTCGAGGCCTGTGCCGCGGCGGGGATCGCCTTCCTGCCCTGGCGGCCCGTCCACCCCGCGGTATCGGCGGCGACGGCCGAGATCGCCGCCGTGGCGGCCGAACTCGGCGCCACCGCGGCGCAGGTCGCGCTGGCGTGGCTGCTCCACCGCTCACCGGTCGTGCTGCCGATTCCGGGCACCGCCACCATCGACCACCTGCGGGAGAACGTCGCCGCGGCGAACCTGCGGCTGAGCGGCGATCAGCGGCGGCGACTCGATCGGCTCCGGCCGCGATGAGTCACCCGCCGTCGCCACGCTACCTCGAGGTCAAGCTCTGCACCCCGGACAGAAAGGGCTGTGAGTAGAAGATCGCCACCAGGTCCTCCACCACCAGGTGCGCCGGCCGCGAGCAGCCGCGACCGATTGCCGGTCCGGTCCACGCCGACGATCTCCTGGTGCCAGTCGGCGCCTACCTTGCGCAACCCGACTGGGTAATTCCGGCTGCCGTATACGGCTGGAGGTGTACGGGCGATGTCTCTTCCGCCGGAAGGCCCCCGGGACTCGGGCTCACCCGGATCGCGATCCCGGCGATTCGCGGGCCGACGGTGGAAGTGATGCACGGCCGGACATCTACGACGGCCGGTAGCATTGAGTGATCCGCTGGTAGATGGGAGTCTCACCTGATGCGTGGTCTGGGAGACCTGGAGTCCACGGTCATGGAGCGCCTGTGGTCGTATCACCGGCCGGCGTCGGTCAGGGACGTGCTCGAAGATCTTCGTCGTGAGCGGGACATCGCCTACACGACCGTCATGACGGTGATGGACAAGCTGCACAAGAAAGGCCTGCTCCGCAGGAAGCCGAACGGCCGGGCGTATGTCTACGAGACGGTGGCCAGCAAGGAGGCATACACCGCCGAGTTGATGCGCAGCAGTCTCGCCTCCAGCGGAAACCAGGCGGCCACGCTGGTGCACTTCCTGGAGCGGCTGACCCCCGAGGAGGCGACCGCGCTGGAGGCCGCCCTGAAGGTGTATCCGCCCGGGGGGCGCACATGATGGCCGCGGCCGTCCTGGCCCTGTACGCGGTGGTCGCGGTGGTCGTGCTGCCCCGCCTGCTGGGCCGGGGCGAATGGGCTGATCGCGCACCTCGTCTGGCGATCTCCGTCTGGCTGGCCGGCTGCGCCTCCGTGGCCGCCTCTGCGATCTTCTCGATGCTCGCTGTCGCGATCCCGGCCAGTGTGATCGGCCATGGCCTGGCCGAGTTCTTCGAGGCGTGCGCGGACATGCTCTCCGACGGCTCGTCCCTTGCCGCCCCGGGCGCTCGCGCCGCCTTGCTCGGCGCCGGGCTGATCGCGGGCAGGATCGCCTACTGCGGAGCGGCCATCCTGGTCAGGGCACGACGGGAACGGCGACGTCACGCCGAGATGCTGAACCTCCTCGGCCGCCACGACGGCGCGCTGGACGCGGTCGTGCTCGATCACGACGAGGCCGCCGCCTACTGCCTGCCCGGCCGCGACGGCAGAGCGGTCATCACGACCGCGGCCCTGCGGTCCCTGGCTCCCGAGCAGGTCGCCGCTGTCCTCGCTCACGAGCAGGCGCACCTGCGCGGGCGCCATCATCTCGTCTTGGCCGCCGCCGAGGCCTTCTGTCGCGCCCTCCCTTATCTGCCGTTGTTCGCCCGGGCCCGGAGCGAGATCGCACGGCTGATCGAGCTCCTCGCCGACGACGTCGCGGCCCGCCGCCACCCGCGTATCCACATCGCCGCCGCGCTGGTCCGGCTCGCCACGGGGCGGGCACCGGCGTTCGCGCTGGGCGCGGGTGGCGAGACGGCCCTCACCCGTGTTCGGCGCATGCTCAGCCCGGCGGCTCCGCTCGGAGCCCGGGAACGCGTCGCGGGTCTGGCCGCGGTCGCCCTCCTTCTCATCGGCCCCGCGGCCGTGGCGGCGATTCCCGGGGTGGGCTCGTTCCTGGCCCATCACTGCCACGGCGTCTCACTGTTCTAGCCACCTACTAACTACGATGGTAGATAGTAGGTGGCGGTAGGGTGCTGTCATGGTCTCCATCAACCGGCGTCCTTGCCTGCGTACGGGCGTCGCCCTGGCCTTCCTGGCTCTTGCCGGCACGGCGTGCACCGAGGAGCCCTCATCGGGCGCCGCCGATTCGGCCGATCCCGGAATCGGGCACGTTCACGGTCTCGGTGTTGATCCGGCGGATGGCACGGTCTATGTCGCGGGGCATTACGGCCTGTTTCAGATCCGGTCCACGAACACGGCTCGGCGTATGGCCGATCGGATCCAGGACCACATGGGTTTCACCGTCGTCGGGCCCAGGACCTTCCTGGCCAGCGGACACCCGGGGGAGGCCGATGCCTCATCCGGGGTCTCCCCGCACCTGGGGCTGATCCGCACGACGGACGCCGGCGCCACCTGGACCTCGGTGTCGGAGGCGGGCACCGCTGACTTCCACGCCATTCAACCGGCGGGCGCCACCCTCTACGCCTACGACAGCCAGAAGGGGCAGATACGGCGCAGCGGTGATCAAGGCAAGAGCTGGGTGCCGGGAGCGAGAGCAGAGGTGATCGATCTGGCCGCTCATCACGAGAAGCCGAATCGCGTGTACGCGACCACACCGACCGGGCTCCGGGTCAGCGATGACGGCGGCGTGAACTTCACCGCGCTCGCCGATTCCCCGCTCATGTCCCACGTGGACTCTGTCGGCAAAGACGATCTCGTCGGAGCCGGGACCGACGGCCAGGTGCACACCAGCAGGGACTCCGGCAGGACCTGGCAGGTGGCGGGCCGGCTGCCAGGCCAGGTCGCCGCCTTCGCGGCTGTCGACCGGCAGCGTCTCCTCGCGGCCATGGAGGACGCAACCGTCGTGGAGTCAACAGACGGAGGACGCCGGTTCTCCGTGATCTACCGTCCCGCCTCGAGCTGAGGTCTCCCGCGGGCCGTGGCTCGATCGCTCCAGCTCGGGGGGAGGGGGGGCAGAGCCGCCGGTGAGCCGGCAGGTGATGATGGGAGCGGGAGGAGATGATGACGAAGACCGGCATAAGCCATCCGATCTTCGCGCGGTTCTATGCCCGCGTCAGCCAGGTGGTGGAACGCGCAGGGCTGGCCGAGCGTCGCGAGGCGCTGCTGGCCGGGCTCTCGGGAAAGGTGATCGAGGTGGGTGCCGGCAACGGGCTGACCTTTGCTCATTACCCGCCGGCCGTCACCCGGGTGCTTGCGGTCGAACCGGAGCCGTGTCTGCGTCGGCTCGCACGGGCCAATGCCGGCAAGGCACTCGTTCCGATCGACGTCGTCGACGGCCTCGCCGACCGGCTGCCGGGTGAGGACGCGAGCTTCGACGCCGCGGTCATGTCGCTGGTGTTGTGCTCGCTTCCCGACCAGGGCTCGGCGTTGCGGGAGGTGCGCCGGGTGCTCAAGCCCGGAGGGCAGCTGCGTTTCCTGGAGCACGTCCGGGCCGACTCGCCCGGCATGATTCGCGTCCAGCGTCTGCTGGACGCGACGATATGGCCCGGCCTGTTCGGGGGCTGCCACACCGGCCGCGACACCGCGGCGGTGATCGAGCGGTCCGGATTCACCCTTGAGAGGCTGGAACGGTTCCTGTTTTCCGACGTTCGCACGCCGTTGTCCTATCTCGTTCTCGGCGTGGCCCGCCGGTGAGATAGGACCAGGGTGCGTCCTGGTCCTATCTCACCGGTAGCGACCGCGTCGCGGCACGCTCATGGCCACAGGTTGTCGCGATCCACCGAGGAAGGCCGGCCGGCCGGTTCCAGCTCGACCGTGGCTGTCCGCACAGCGACGGAACGAGCAGGGGGAATTCCTTTGAGCGCTACTTGTCGTGAGCGCGGCGGATGAACCACGACACCAAAAGCCTGCGTAAGGAGCTTGCAGCGGTCCGCCCGGCGATCTCGGGATAAACGGCGCGCGATTGTGGATCAAGCCCGGAGCTGGCGGGCATGGGCGCCGAAGTGAAGCCGGTACCTGATCGAGTGCCTGTGCCGGGAGTGACCGTGGGGAATTTCGCCGATCACGC